>NZ_JBIUVQ010000010.1:0-273998 GCF_044743035.1 Streptomyces sp. NPDC087787 | reverse complement strand
GTAGCCGAAGCCCGGCTCCAGCGGCTCGATCACGAACCGGGAGCGGAACTCGTCGACGACCTCTTCGGTCAACGAGGGACGCTGAGCGATCAGCACGGGGTATTGCCTCCAGTGTTTGGCGCCCGCCATGTGACGCCGTAGACACCACGAAGGATACGGGCGGTTCGGCCGCCTACGAGGCCGAACCGCCCGACCCCGCCCGTCTGCCGACCGGTCGGCGGGCTGAGCTCTCGCCGGAGTGGAGGGCGATGATCAGTTCCTCCTACCGCCGGGTGTCGGCCACCAGCGCGGTTCGTGGGTGCATACTGGGTGCGATGACAAAGCCTGCTGCACCGAAGCGTCATTTGCCCACCAGCCCCTTCAAGGCCCCGGTCGCGCCGATTCCCAAGCACTTCGCCGTGGGCGACCAGGTCACGCACGACGTGTACGGCCTCGGCCGGGTGATCGGCATCGAGGACGGAATCGCGGCGCTCGTGGATTTCGGCTCGGCGCAAATGCGGATCTTGAGCCCGTACGCCAAGATGACCAAACTGTAGGACCGCAGTGCCCGGCCACGGGCATCGCCGTCGGCACCGCGCACAGCCACGTCCACGACGTGGTGGAGTTGTCGGCACGCCCCATGCACCGGCACGCCCCATGCACCGGCACGCCCCACGCACCGGCGGTGCCGGCTGCCGGGCGCGCGGTCCTGCGGTAGCCGTCGACCGCGCTCCGCGATCGGCCTTCCCGGCCGTCGCCGGGTACGGCCGACCAGCCGTCCGCACCACCCGGACCGTCACCGTTCGAGGATGCCCGCCCGCAGCAGCAGCGCCTCCACCATGAGGTCGAACACCTCACGTGGACGGGGGGAGGCGGGCTCCGAGATGTACTGGAGGACCGCGCCGTCCACCGCGGCGATGTAGCCGCGCGCCAACACCCGGGGGTCGACCTCGGAGCGCTGGCCCGCTGCGTCCAGCGCCCGGGCGAACACGTCGCCGAGCGTCACCTCGTAGCGCGAGTACATCGACTCGGCGAGCGCCGGGTGCGTTGCGTCTCGTACGGCCCAGGTGACCAGTTCGATCTGGGCTCGCAGGTCGGCCGGAGTGGTCTCGATCAGCGTCCAGAACGCGGCCGAGATCCGGTCCATGACCGCCCGTAGACCGCCCTCCAGCGGAACCTCGTCGGGGACCGGGTCGTGGACGAAGCGTTCGAGCCAGTGATCGGCCGCCGCGCGCATCAGCTCGTCCTTGTCGCGGAAGCAGTAGTGGAGCGTGGCGAGCGGCGCACCCGCCTGTTGCGCGATGGCACGCAGCGTGACCTGGTCGACGCCGTTGCGCCGCATCAGCTCGACGGCCGCCTCGATGAGTTGCAGCCGCCGCTCGGTGGTGGGAACCCGCACGATGCCTCGTTCCTTCTCATGTTCCTCTTGTCCGCCCGCTGCGCGGACCGTATCGGCCCGGGACGGAGATGTCCGTCGCCGCGCCGTCCGTTTCCGGACCGCCCCTGTCGCCCGGTTCTCCCCTGGGGCCGCTTTCGCGCTCCGGCCCTCGGCACCACACCAGTCGGTGGCACCAGTACCAGTTGCTGACACTCCGTGACATGGACGTTTGACTAAGACTATTGACCAAGACAGTTGACCATGTTTGACTCCCGGACACAAGACGCCCCAATCGACGTTCTCCGGACGGCTTCCTTCCCTGGTCAACGGGCCAACACCGCCCGATCGGCCTCCTGTTGGACGTCGGCTCCGACCGTGTCTCGGCTTCCCAGGGCCACCGCCTGAGGCTGTGAGGACGGGCCCCTACGACACGTTGCGCCATCACCTCCCCAACTCCCCAACTCCTTGACACCGCGACTTCGCGACTCCGCGTGCGGCTGCCTATCCACATCACCCCGCCGCGCGCTACCGCGCGTCCATCCCCCGGGCCAAGGCCCGCTGATCCACGAGGTGCACAGCACATGGCAATCAACCCTCCCCGCCGGTACGCGCTGCTGGCCGTCGCCGTGGCCTGCTCACTGGGGCTCGCCGCCTGCTCCCAGGAGGGCTCGGGGGCGGCCGGCAGGGACCAGCCCTCGCCCAAGCCCGCCCCGACCCAGGTGGCCGGCCTGTTCGCCGACCCCGCGAAGAACACCCCGGACACGCTGCGGGCGGCTGTGACCGAGAAGGACTGGGCCGTTCCCGTCCAGGTGATCGACTGTGCGTCGCCCGGCTGCGACGGCCGACGCACGCCGGGCGTCTACACCCCGTTGCCCAAGGAGCAGATCAAGGGCGACTGGACGGTGTGCGCCCTGCTCCCCCACGTCAAGGACCCCTACTGGCTGGGGCAGAACGAGGCCCTGGTCGCCGAGGCCAAGCGCACCGGCGTCCACCTCCAGGTGTATGAGGCGGGCGGCTACACCGAGGTCGGCAAACAGCTCGACCAGCTCTCCAACTGCGTGGCCAAGGGCGCCGACGCGGTGCTGATCGGCGCGGTGAGCAACGAGGCGCTGAACCCGAAGATCGAGGAGATCGCCGACCAGGGCGTCGTCGTGATCGACACGGTCAACGGCGTCACCTCCAAGAAGGTCAAGGGCCGGGCCCTGTTCGACTACTGCACCCTCGGCGGCAGTCTCGCCAAGTACCTCAAGGCGCAGGGCAAACCCGTCAACGGCGTCTGGTTCCCCGGTCCTTCGGGAGTCGGTTCACTGGAGCAGTTGATGTCCTGCTTCAAGGACCAGGCCAAGGGCAGCGACGTCAGGGTGCTCGGCACCAAGTACGGCGACACCGGCAAGGACACCCAGCTCAACCTGGTGGAGAACGCCCTCGGCGCCTACCCCGGGATGGACTACGTCCTCGGCAGCGCCACCACGGCCGACGCGGCCCACGGGGTACTGAAGGAACGGGGTCTGAGCCGCAAGGTCCGCACCGCCTCGTACTACTTCACGCCCGACGTGTACGCGCTGCTGAAGTCCGGGGACGCCACCTGCGCCAGCGCGGGCAACGACCTGATCCTGTCCCGCATCGCGATGGACATGGCGTTGCGGGTGCTGGAGGACAAGCCGTTCGTCGGCGGTCCTTACATCGGTACCAACGCCCAGGTGATCTGCGGCCCGGCTGCCGGGGCGAAGGCCGACAACCTCAGCGAGCTGGTCCAGGAACTGAACCTTCCGTCGGCGGGTTTCCGGCCCGTTTTCAACGTCAACTGACTGAAGGGACGTTCCTCCATGACCACGCAACCACCGTCGGCTGCGGGGGCCGGCCCGGCTCCCGAGCAGCCTCGGCCCACGCTCTCCGTACGGGACCTGACGAAACGTTTCCAGGCCGTCACCGCGCTGCGCGACGTGAGTGTGGACTTCCTGCCGGGACAGGTCCATGTCCTGTTCGGGGAGAACGGCGCCGGGAAATCGACTCTCATCAAGATTCTCGCCGGCGTGCACCGGGCGGACGAGGGCACGGTGCTCGTCGACGGCGTCGCGACCAGCGCGTCGAGCCCCCAGCAGGCACGGGAGCTGGGCATCAGCGCGGTGTTCCAGGACCCGGCTCTGGTACCGCAGTTGACGGTCGCCGAAAACCTGACCCTGGGCCGGGAACCAGGCCGCGCCGGGATGATTTCCCGGCGCGAGCGCCGGCGCGTCGCGGAGCAGGCACTGGGCCGCGTCGGCTCCGCCATCCGGCCCGAGGCGCTCACCGGCGATCTGAGCAGGGCCGAGCAGCAGATCGTGGAGATCGCCCGCGCCCTCCAGGACTCGGCGAAGGTGCTGATCCTCGACGAGCCCACCGCCTCCCTCACCGACGAGGAGACCGACCGGCTGTTCACGCTGGTGCGCGAATTGCGCCGGGCAGGCCTTGCCGTCATCTACATCACCCACCGGATGAAGGAGATCCGCGCCATCGGCGATGTGGTCACCGTCCTGCGCGACGGCGCCCATGTGCGGACCTGTCCGCTCGACGAGATCGACGACGACGGCCTGGTCACCCTGATGACGGGCCGCAGACTGGACGCCCTCTTCCCGGAGATCCCCCACCGGCCGGGCGCCCCCACGCTGGAGTTGCGCGGCGTCAGCGGCGAGGACGTGCGCGGCGTCGACCTGACCGTGCGGGCCGGGGAGATCGTCGGACTCGCCGGCCTGGTCGGATCGGGCAAGGGGACGATCGGACGGCTCTGCTTCGGCCTGGCCCGCCTCGACGCGGGCGAAGTGCTGATCCGGGGCAGATCCCTCGGCCCCCGGGCGACCCCGGCCCGGCATATCGCCGAAGGCGTCATGTACTACCCGGCGGACCGCAAGCGCGACGGTCTGATCGGCGTCCGGCCCGCCGCCGAGAACGCGTCCCTGTCGGCGCTGGACAGTTGGACGAGCCGCGGATTCCTCCAGCGCCGCGCGGAGCGCCGGGACACCACCGCCGTCCTCGACCGTCTCACGCTGCGCCCGATGCGGCCGGAGGCGCTGCCGCTCACCTTCTCCGGCGGCAACCAGCAGAAGATCGTACTGGCCCGCGGCTTCACCCGGCCCTACGGACTGCACGTCTTCGACGAGCCGACCGCCGGGGTGGATGTCGGCGCCCGCGCGGACATCTACGCGGCGATACGCGACCTCGTCGAATCCGGCGCGGGTGTCCTGCTGATCTCCTCCGACCTGCCCGAGGTGCTCAACCTCGCCCACCGCCTCTATGTGATCACCGAGGGCCGGGTCGCCGCGGAACTCTCCGGCGACCAGCTCGCCGAGGAGATCGTGCTGCCCCACTTCTTCCCTCAAGAGACCGGAACGACATCGTGACCGAGACCCAGAGACCGCCCGTCCAGGAGCTGCCGACGGCACCCGTCGTGCCGCCGCCCGCCGGAGCGGGCGCCCTGCTCCGACGCCTCTTCGTCCGCTGGGGCATCCTGCCCGTGCTGCTGCTGGCGCTGATCATCACCTTCGCCGTGATCGAACCCCGGTTCATCGCCTCGGCGAACATCACCAACGTCGCCCGGCAGCTCAGTTTCCTGGGCATCGTCGCCATCGGCCAGATGCTGTACCTGATCACCCGTCACTACGATCTGTCGAACGGCGCCTGCGTCGCGCTGTCCTCCATCGTCAGCGCCACCGTGATGACCTCGGTCGCTCCCGGCGACCCGGGGACGGCGATCCTGCTGGGCTGCCTCGCGGGCATGGCGGTCGGGCTCGTCGTCGGACTCGTCAACGCCCTGCTCATCGCCGTGTTCCGGATATCCGCGTTCATGGTGACCCTGGGCATGGCCTCGGTGGCCTCCGGCGCGGCCCTGATGCTGTCGGGTGGAACGCCCGTGGTGGGCCTGCCCCGCGAGTTCTCGCGGCAGTTCGGAACCTCGATGGTGCTCGGCGTGCCGTTCCCGACGGTTGTCCTGCTGATCGCCCTCGGCGCGGCCTACGTCTTCCTCAACTGGACGCGGATCGGGCGCCAGGCGTACGCGGTCGGCGGCAACGAGAGCGCCGCGTTCCAGTCCGGCGTCAACGTGCGCCGCACCCTCTTCACCGTCATGATCATCGGCAGTCTGCTCGCCGCGCTGGTCGGGCTCATGCTGACCGCCCGGATGTCCACGGGCGAGGCGAACGTCGGTGTGCAGTACCCGTTGATGTCGATCATCGCGGCCGTGCTCGGCGGAGTGACCCTCGACGGCGGCGAGGGCCGGGTGTCCGGCGTGCTCATGGGCGCCCTCTTCCTCGTCCTGCTCAGCAACGGCATGGACCTGATCCGGGTCCAGAGCTACGTCCAGCAGATCCTGCTCGGCGCCCTGCTGGTGACCGCGTTGCTCGTGGACCGGCTCAGAAAACGTATGCGACTCGCCTGACCGCGCGAGTCCACCCGACCGCGCCCCGGAGCGGAACACCCGACCGTACCGCGCCGTCACCGGCGGAACGGGCGCATCACCCGACCGTACCGCCGTCACCGGCGAAACGTTTCGACACCTTATGGAGAATCCCTTGAGCGAGAAGCAGCACCTGCGCAATTTCGTGGGCGGCTCGTACATCGACACCGCCGACGGCGTCACCAGCGATCTGGTCGACCCGACCACCGGCGCCGTCTTCGCCACCGCCCCCGTCTCGGGCCGCGCCGACCTCGACCAGGCGTACGAGGCCGCGTCGGCGGCGTTCACCGACTGGCGCCGCACCACACCCGCCGAGCGGCAGAAGGCGCTGCTCGGGATCGCCGACGCGGTGGAGGCCCGGTCCGCCGACCTGGTCGCCGCCGAGTCCCGCAACACCGGCAAGCCGATCCCGTTGACGGCCGCCGAGGAGATTCCGCCGATGGCCGACCACCTGCGGTTCTTCGCCGGGGCCGCCCGCCAGCTCGAAGGCAAGGCGGCCGGCGAGTACATGGCCGACCACACCTCGTGGATCCGCCGGGAACCGGTCGGCGTCATCGGCCAGGTCGCCCCCTGGAACTACCCGATGATGATGGCCGTCTGGAAGTTCGCGCCCGCGATCGCCGCCGGGAACACGGTCGTCCTCAAGCCCAGCGACACGACTCCTGCCTCCACGCTGCTGCTCGCCGAGATCGCCGCCGAGTTCCTGCCGCCGGGTGTGCTCAACGTGGTGTGCGGTGACCGTGACACGGGCCGCGCGCTGGTGTCCCACCCGCGCCCCGAGATGGTCGCCATCACCGGCTCGGTCGGCGCCGGGCAGCAGGTGGCGGCGGCAGCGGCGGGGGACGTCAAGCGCGTCCACCTCGAACTCGGAGGCAAGGCACCGGTCGTCGTGTTCGACGACGCCGACATCGCGGCAGCGGCCGAGGCCATCGCCATCGCGGCCTTCTTCAACGCCGGTCAGGACTGCACGGCCGCCACCCGGGTCCTGGCCGCACCGTCCGTCCACGCCGACCTCGTGGCCGCCCTGACCGAACAGGCCAGGAACATCGTCACGACGCACGCGGCCGGCGTGCACAGCGAGGACGCCCTGATGCCGGCGCTCAACAGCGCCCGCCACTTCGAGCGGGTCGCCGGCTTCCTCGACCGGCTCCCCGACCACGCCACCCTGCACACCGGCGGCCACCGGCTGGGCGAGGAGGGCTTCCACTACGCTCCGACCGTGGTCTCCGGACTGCGGCAGGACGACGAACTGGTCCAGCACGAAGTGTTCGGACCGGTCATCACCGTGCAGGAGTTCCCCGACGAGGAGTCCGCTCTCACGCTGGCCAACGGCGTGCCGTACGGACTGGCGTCCTCGGTGTGGACCTCGGACCTCGGCCGCGCGCTGCGGTTCAGCCGCGACCTGGACTTCGGCTGCGTCTGGATCAACACCCACATCCCGCTCGTCGCCGAGATGCCGCACGGTGGCTTCAAGCACTCCGGATACGGCAAGGACCTGTCGCAGTACGGGTTCGAGGACTACACCCGCGTCAAGCACGTGATGGCCTCCCTCGCGGGCTGAGCCGACGACGAACCGGCTCACCCGCGCAAGGCACAGGACGAAGGAGGCACACCCGTGACCCAGCAAGACAGCACGCGCCCGGACAGCGGCCCGGGGACCACGCCGCGCGAACCCCGTGCGGCCCGCGAGGACCGGCTGGCCACCGCGACGGAGAACGACGGCATCGCGGTCTGGCGGCCGAGCGAACTGCGTCCCCTCAACGCGTCGACGGGAGGGATGCGCAGCCGCTGGATCATCCCGCCGGTCGACGGCGGCAGCGAGTACTCGGTCTCCGAGTGGAGCCTGACCCGGGCGGGCTGGTCCGACCGCCACCCGCACGACGAGCTCAACTACGTCATCGAAGGCGAGCTGCACATCGAGAGCGGGGGGACGACGGTGGTCCTGCGCCCCGGTGACGCGGCACTGGTCGCCAAGGGCGAGACCGGCCGGTACTGGGCACCGGAGTACGCCCGCATGTTCGCCGTCTACGGTTCCAACCCCGAAGGGGAGGCCTCGGACTACCTCGCCTACTGGGACGTCACGGAGACCGTCGGCAACTGACCGGCCGGCCCGTTGTGTCCGTGACCAGTTCGTACACCGAGGGTCCGGACGGGACACCTGGGCTGCCCGGCACCCGCTGGTGCCGGGCAGCCCGGAGCCGGGTCAGTCCGCGACCAGTACCACGTCCCGCCGGTGTGTGGCGTGGACCTCGGGCAGGGGCAGGCCGCTGTGGGAGCGGAGTTCGACGAGGGCGGCCTCGACGCGGGCCGGGCCGGGGGTGAGCCGGTTCGGCGTCACCGTGCCGGAGTTGTGCCAAGGGTGGTAGGCGCCGTCGCACACGGCACGCGTGCCGCCGATGCCGTAGCGGGTGGCCGACGGGTCCTGGCTGATGGCGGCGCCGACGAAGACCAGGCCGTTCGCGTCGAAGCAGCGGTAGGTGCCGTAGACGGTGACGGTGCCGTCCGCCGACAGGCGGGCGGTCTGGTCGATGGTCAGGTTGGCGTCCGGAGCGGCCGTCGCGGGTGTGCTCAGCGCGAGCACGGCGGCCGCCGCCGCGCCCAGGGCTCCGAATACGGGACGCAGGGGCATGGAAGAACCTCCCGGGTGGCTGGAGAACACGAGCTTCCACTCGTACCCGGCGTCCTCGGCGGTGGCCGCGATCCTCACTCTTCGGCGGCGCGTGCCCGTCGACCACTTGGCCGACACCGCCCGATCAGTCCTCGCCCAGTACCGCGAAGCCGTCGAGTTCCACCAGGGCGCGCTCGTCCCACAGCCTTACGATCCCGACCACCGCCATCGCGGGGTAATCGCGGCCCGCCAACCGACGCCATACGCGGCCGAGTTCGGCGGCGCGAGCTCGGTAGGCGGCGACGTCCGTGGTGTACACCGTGACCCGGGCCAGGTCCGACGCGGTGCCGCCGGCCGCCGCCAGCGCGGTCAGCAGGTTGGTCAGCGCCCGCTCGAACTGCTCGGGCAGGGTCTCTCCGACCACCTTGCCGTCGGCGTCCAGTGACGTCTGGCCCGCCAGGAACACCAGCCGTGAGCCGGTGGCGACCACCGCGTGCGAGAAGCCGGTGGGCGGGGACAGGGCAGGAGGGTTCACACGTTCGGCGGTCACATGGCCTCCAGGGTCGTACGCGGCTCCACGGTCACACGGACTCCCGGGTCGTACATGGCTCGGCGGTCGCCACGTCGGTCACCTGCCCTCCCCAAGCTCACCCACCCCCGCGTACAGCTCCTTCGCGATGATCCCCCGCTGTACCTCGCTCGCCCCCTCGTACACCCGGGGAGCCCGCACCTCCCGGTAGAGGTGTTCCAGCAGGTGGCCGCGGTGCAGGGCGCGGGCGCCGTGAAGCTGGACGGCGGTGTCGACGACGTACTGCGCGGTCTCGGTGGCGAGCAGCTTCGCCATGGCGGCGCGGCCGGGGACGCCGGGGGCGCCCTCGTCGTACGCCGTCGCCGCCGCGTACACCATCAGGCGGGCCGCCTCCGTGCGCAGGGCCATCTCGGCGACCTGGTGGGCGACCGTCTGCAGGTCCCTCAGCTTGCCGCCGAAGGCGTCCCGGCGGGCGGTGTGGGCGAGGGTGGCGTCCAGCGCCGCCTGCGCCATGCCCACGGCGAAGGCGCCGACGCTGGGGCGGAACAGGTTGAGCGTGCCCATGGCCACCCGGAAGCCGCGGTCCCTCTCGCCGATCACGTCCTCGGACGTGACGGGAACGCCGTCGAGGTGGAGCACGCCGATGGGGTGCGGCGAGAGCATCTCCAGCGCGGTGCCGGTGAGGCCGGGGCGGTCGGCGGGCACCAGGAACGCGGTCACGCCGCGGGAGCCCGCGTCCGGTGCCGTACGGGCGAAGACGGTGTAGAAGTCGGCCTCGGGGGCGTTGGAGATCCAGCACTTCTCCCCGGTGAGCCGCCAGCGGGCGGGGCCGTCCGGGCGGGCCGCCAGCGCGAGTGCCGCCGCGTCCGAGCCCGCGCCCGGCTCGCTCAGGGCGAAGGCGGCGACCGCGCTGCCGTCCGTCACCCTCGGCAGCCAGTGGGCGCGCTGGGCGTGGGTGCCGTGGGCGTGGACGGGGTGGGCGCCGAGGCCCTGGAGGGCGAGGGCGGTCTCGGCCTCGGTGCAGGCGTGGGCCAGGGACTCGCGCATCAGGCACAGATCGAGGGCGCCGGAGGTGAACAGGCGCTCCAGCAGGCCGAGTCGGCCCAGTTCGGCGAGGAGCGCGCGGTTGACGTGGCCCGGCTCGCCCTTCTCGGCGAGCGGGCGCAGCCGTTCGGCGGCCAGGGTGCGCAACTCGGCGCACCAGGCGACCTGTTCCGGTTCGAGCGAGAATGCGGGCATTCGCCGTCCTCCCTGCCTCCCGGCCGGCCGGGGCATCCTCCATCGTATCGCGTACCGTTGACTGTCGTCACCAACACGATACGCTCCTTGTGCGTGCCCACCACGACAAGGGGGCGAACCGCCATGGACACCGTGGACTCCGGCAGGGGCGGCACCGCGCGGCCGACGGCCTCCGCGCACGTGGACACCTTCGCGCGCGACCACCTGCCGCCCCCGGACCAGTGGCCCGAACTCCGCTTCGACCTCCCGGAGCTGCGCTACCCGGACCGGCTCAACTGCGCCGCCGAGCTGCTGGACCGCACCGACGCCGGGCGCCCGGTGTTCCGTACCGCCGCCGGGGAGACGTGGACCTACGGCGACCTGCGCGCCCGCGTCGACCGCATCGCGCACGCGCTGACCGGCGACCTCGGAGTGGTCCCCGGCAACCGGGTGCTGCTGCGCGGCCCCACCACCCCCTGGCTGGCGGCCTGCTGGCTGGCCGTGCTCAAGGCGGGCGCGGTCGCCGTCACGGTGCTGGCCCAGCAGCGCCCGCACGAGCTGAGCACGATCTGCGAGATCGCCCGGGTCCGGCACGCGCTGTGCGACATCCGGGCCGTGGACGACCTGGCCAAGGCGGGGATACCGGGGCTCGTCGTCACGACGTACGGCGGCGACGGCCCTGACGACCTGCTGCGCCGTGCGGTGCCCGGCACGCCGTACCCGGCCGTGGACACCGCCGCCGACGACGTCGCGCTCGTCGCGTTCACCTCGGGCACCACCGGGCGGCCCAAGGGCTGCGTGCACTTCCACCGGGACGTGCTGGCCGTCGCGGACACCTTCTCCCGCCATGTGCTCGGACCGCGCGCGGACGACGTGTTCGCGGGCAGTCCCCCGCTCGGTTTCACCTTCGGACTCGGCGGGCTCGTGGTCTTCCCGATGCGGGCCGGCGCCTGTGCGCTCCTGCTCGAACAGGCCCATCCGCGGCAGCTGTTGCCCGCAATCGCCGAGCACCGGGTGTCCGTGCTGTTCACCGCCCCCACCGCCTACCGCGCGATGCTCGACGAACTCGGCTCGTACGACGTCTCCTCGCTGCGGCGCTGTGTGTCCGCCGGGGAGAACCTGCCCGCGGCCACCTGGCACGCCTGGCACGAGCGGACCGGGGTGCGCATCGTCAACGGCATCGGCGCCACCGAGCTGCTGCACATCTTCATCTCTGCGGCGGACGAGGACATCCGGCCCGGCACGACCGGGTTCCCCGTACCGGGGTGGCACGCACGCGTGCAGGACGAGCACGGTGAGCCGGTGCCGGACGGAGTGCCGGGGCTGCTCGCCGTCCAGGGTCCGGTCGGCTGCCGCTACCTCGCCGACCCCCGGCAGCGCGTGTACGTGCGGGACGGCTGGAACGTCACCGGCGACACCTACGTCCGCGAGCCCGACGGCTACTTCCGCTACGTCGCCCGCGCCGACGACATGATCATCTCGGCCGGGTACAACATCGCCGGTCCGGAGGTCGAGGACGCGCTGCTGCGCCACCCGGACGTGGTGGAGACGGCGGTCGTCGGCCGGCCCGACGAGGACCGCGGGCAGGTCGTGGTCGCCTACGCCGTGCTGCGGCAGGGCGCCCGCCGGGACGCGGAGGCGCTGCGCGCGTACCTCAAGTCGGAACTGGCCCCGTACAAGTGCCCGCGCGAGATCGTGTTCCTGGACGCGCTGCCGCGCACGGCCACCGGCAAGCTCCAGCGGTTCCGGCTGCGCGCCGACGGCGGCCGTCGGTGACACCGGCCGGCGGCGACAGCGCGGACGTGACACCGGCCGGCGGCGACAGCCCGCACATGGCGCCGCCCGCCGGTGACGGCCCGCGGCGGCCCGGGTGACCAGCCGTGACGGTGACCAGCAGTGATGCCGAAGACCTAAAATGATCAACGTGTCCGAGCAGCAGGCGCTACACGCCCCGAGGTCCCTCATCGTCACGCTCTACGGCGCCTACGGGCGCTTCGCGCCGGGCCCCGTGCCCGTCGCCGAGCTGATCCGGCTGCTGGCCGCCGTGGGGGTGGACGCGCCGTCCGTGCGCTCCTCGGTGTCGCGGCTCAAGCGGCGCGGGCTGCTGCTGCCCGCCCGTACGGCGCAGGGCGCGGCCGGGTACGAACTGTCGGACGAGGCACGGCAGTTGCTCGACGACGGCGACCGCCGCATCTATGCGACGGCGCACTCCGGGGACGAGGACTGGGTGCTGGCCGTGTTCTCCGTGCCGGAGTCGGAGCGCAACAAGCGGCACGTGCTGCGCTCCCGGCTGGCCGGGCTCGGCTTCGGCACGGCGGCGCCCGGAGTGTGGATCGCGCCGGCCCGTCTGTACGAGGAGACCCGGCACACCCTGCGGCGCCTGGACCTCGACCCGTACGTGGACTTCTTCCGCGGTGAGCACCTGGGGTTCACACCGACCGCTCAGGCGGTCGCACGGTGGTGGGACCTGGCGGCGATCGCCGAGCAGCACGAGGCGTTCCTCGACCGGCACGCGCGCGTGCTGCGTGCCTGGGAGGAGCGTGCGGACACCCCGCCCGAGGAGGCCTACCGCGACTACCTCCTCGCCCTGGACTCCTGGCGCCATCTGCCCTACGCCGACCCTGGCCTGCCCGCGCGGCTGCTGCCCGCCGACTGGCCCGGCGCCCGCTCGGCCGCCGTCTTCCAGGGACTGCACGAGCGGCTGCGGGACACGGGCGCCGAGTTCGCCGGACTCTGACGCAGGTCACCTTCCGAGCGTTGGCCTCCGCACGACCGGTCCGCGCCGCTGCCCCCGCTCAAACCCACTCAACCCCCCAGCCCCAGCCGCGGCTTGGGCGCGTCCGTACGCCCCGTGCGCGGGCGGCGGCTGCCCGCCCGGTAGGGCGCCGGCCAGGGCGCGGCCGGGCCCGTGTAGTCCTGTTCGGCGGCCGCGTGCAGGGTCCAGTGCGGGTCGTACAGATGCGGGCGGGCCAGCGCGCACAGGTCCGCACGGCCCGCCAGGATCAGGGAGTTGACGTCGTCCCAGGAGGAGATCGCGCCGACCGAGATCACCGGGACGCCCGCCTCGTGGCGGATGCGGTCGGCGAACGGCGTCTGGTACGAGCGCCCGAACTCGGGGTGCTCGTCCGAGACCACCTGCCCGGTCGACACGTCGATCGCGTCGGCGCCGTGCGCGGCGAAGGCGCGGGCGATCTCCACGGCCTCGGCGGCGGTCGTACCGCCCTCGGCCCAGTCGGTGGCGGAGATCCGTACGGTCATCGGCCGCTCCTCGGGCCACACTCCGCGTACGGCGTCGAAGACCTCCAGCGGGAAGCGCAGCCGCTTGTCCAGTGAGCCGCCGTAGGCGTCGGTGCGCCGGTTGGTCAGCGGGGAGAGGAAGCCGGACAGCAGATAGCCGTGGGCGCAGTGCAGTTCGAGCAGGTCGAAGCCGGCCCCGGCGGCTCGCCGGGCGGCGGCGGCGAACTGCTCGCGGATGTCGGTGAGCTGGGCCCGGGTGGCCTGGCGCGGGACCTGGCTGTCCGGCCGGTACGGGAGCGGGGAGGCGGCCACCAGCGGCCAGTTGCCCTGCGGCAGCGGCTCGTCCATGCCCGCCCACATGAGCCGGGTCGAGCCCTTGCGTCCGCTGTGGCCGAGCTGCACGCCGATCGCGGTGTCCGGGGCCTGCCGGCGCACGAAGCCGGTGATCCGCCGCCAGGCCTCGGCCTGCCGTCCGGTCCACAGGCCGGCGCAGCCCGGGGTGATCCGGCCCTCGGGGCTGACGCAGACCATCTCGGTCATCACCAGTCCGGCGCCGCCGAGCGCCCGGGCGCCCAGGTGGACGAGGTGGAAGTCGCCGGGGACGCCGTCGGTGGCCGAGTACATGTCCATGGGCGAGACGACGACCCGGTTGCGCAGGGTGAGTCCGCGCAGCCGGAACGGGGTGAACATGGGCGGTGTCCCGGGCGGGCAGCCGAACTCGCGCTCCACGGCGTCGGTGAAGCGGGGGTCGCGCAGGCGGAGGTTGCCGTGGGTGACGCGGCGGCTGCGGGTGAGCAGGTTGAAGGCGAACTGGCGGGGCGGCATGCCGAGGTAGCGGTCCAGGTTCTCGAACCACTCCAAGCTGGCCCGGGCCGCGCGCTGGGTGGAGGCGACGACCGGCCTGCGCTCCTCCTCGTAGGCGGTGAGCGCCTCGGGCAGGGACGGCTGTTCGTCCAGGCAGGCGGCGAGGGCGAGGGCGTCCTCGACGGCGAGTTTGGTGCCGGAGCCGATGGAGAAGTGGGCGGTGTGGGCGGCGTCGCCGAGCAGTACGAGGTTGCCGTGCGACCAGCGTTCGGTGACGACCGTGCGGAAGGTGGTCCACGTGGACTTGTTGGAGCGCAGCGGCCGCCCGCCGAGGGCGTCCGCGAAGATCTTGGCGCAGCGCTCGACGGACTCCTGTTCGTCCATGGTGTCGAAGCCGGCCGCGCGCCACACCTCCTCGCGCATCTCGACGATGACCGTCGAGGCGCCATCGTCCCGCGGCCCGGAGGGCCTCGTTGAGGGGTGGTGGTCGGGCGACGGGCGGGAATACGGGTAGCCGTGCAGTTGTGCCACGCCGTGCTCGGTCTCGGCGGTCTCGAAGCGGAAGGCGTCGAGGGCGAAGTCGGCGGCCAGCCAGATGTAGCGGCAGCGGTGGCCGGTCACCCGGGGCCGGAAGACGTGGGCGTGGGCCTCGCGGGTGGCGCTGTGCACCCCGTCCGCGGCGACGACCAGGTCGTACGTCCGGGTCAGGCGCCCGGGGTCCGGTGCCTCGGTGCGAAAGCGCAGGTCGACGCCGAGCGCGCGGCAGCGTTCGTGCAGGATCCGCAGCAGGCGCCGTCTGCCGAGCGCGGCGAAACCGTGGCCGCCGGAGGTGTGCCGGGTGCCCCGGTGGACGATGTCGATGTCGTCCCAGCGCACGAACTCCCGGCGCAGGGCCTCGTACACCACAGGGTCGGCGTGTTCGATGCCGCCGAGTGTCTCGTCGGAGAGCACGACGCCGAACCCGAAGGTGTCGTCGGGCGCGTTGCGCTCCCAGACGGTGATCTCACGGGCCGGGTCGAGCCGTTTCAGCAGGGCCGCCGCGTACAGGCCGCCGGGTCCGCCGCCGATGACCGCGACCCTCATGGCACCGGTCACCCCCGGTCACCTCCCCCGCCACTTCGGCGGGCGCTTCTCGGTGAAGGCCGCGTGGAACTCGGCGTAGTCCTCGCCGTTCATCAGCAGGGCCTGGGTGGAGGCGTCCAGTTCGACCGCGGCGGACAGGGGCATGTCGAGTTCGGCGGTGAGCAGGGCTTTGGTCTGGGCGTGGGCGAGGGCGGGTCCGTCGGCCAGCCGGCGGGCCAGGGACCGCGCTGCCTCGTCGGCGCTGCCCTCGTCGGTGAGGTGGCTGATCAGGCCGATCCGCTCGGCCTCGGCCGCCCGCACCGGCTCGCCGAGCATCAGCAGCCGGGTGGCGTGGCCGAGCCCGACCACCCGGGGCAGCAGGTAGGCGGCGCCCATGTCGCCGCCGGACAGGCCGACGCGGGTGAAGAGGAAGGCGAACCGTGCGGTGGGGTCCGCGACCCGGAAGTCCGCCGCCAGGGCGAGGACCGCTCCGGCCCCGGCCGCCACCCCGTGCACGGCGGCGATCACCGGGAACGGGCACTCCCGTACGGCGCGCACGACCTGTCCGGTCATCCGGTTGAAGTCGAGCAGCTCGGACGTGTTCATGTTCAGGGTGGCGCCGATGATCTCGTCCACGTCGCCGCCGGAGCAGAAGCCGCGGCCCTCGCCGGCCAGCACCAGGGCGCGCACGGCACGTTCGCGGGACAGTTCGGCGAGCAGGTCGCGCAGGTCGGCGTAGGCGCCGAAGGTGAGCGCGTTGAGCTTGTCGGGGCGGGCGAGGGTGACCGTGGCGACGCCGTCGGCGCGCTCGACGCGCAGATGGCGCCAGTGGGGGGTGCGGTCGGTGGAGCCGGTGAAGGGACTCATGACGTGGGGCCTCCTCGGGGGACTGCCACGGACCTCTGCCGCGCTGTGCCGGGGCCGCGCCGCGCCGAGGAAGCGCCGGGCCTCTGCCGCGCCGGACTCTCCCCACGAAGTTATCACTGATTCATGACTGTCGTCACGAGTCCGCGATAGATGGGGGTGCGGGGCGCCGCCGGCCCCGGAGCCGAGGCCGCCACAAGATCGCCGGGACGGCCCCCGTACCATTCCCCTCGTTGAAAGCGGGACAACCTGGTGGCCGCCGCCGGGACGCCCCCCGCCCCGAACGGACCCACCTTGCCCGAGCACCCTTCAACTCCGCCCCACCCGTCGCCCGACCACCGCCCCTCACGGAGGCACTTCGTGCCGTCCCCTCCGTCCTGGCGCGTCGCGCTGCCGCACTCGGCGGCCGCCGTGCCGGTGGCGCGCGCCCTGGTGCGGACGGCGCTGACGGAGCTGGAGCACACGGCCGACCGCGACACCGCGGAGCTGCTCACCGCGGAGCTGGTCGCGAACGCCGTGGAGCACGCCGTGGGCCGGGGCCCGATAGAGCTGGTGGTGGAGCTGCTGCCGACCGGCTGCCATGTCGAGGTGCACGATCCGGACCCTGACCCGCCCGGCGGCCTGACCCGGCCGGGCCTCGCCGCCCCGGACCCCTGGCAGGAGCACGGGCGCGGCCTGCTGCTGATCCGCGCCCTCAGCTCCGCCTGCGGGCACCGCGTGACCGCCTCGGGCAAGGCGGTGTGGTTCAGGTTGTCCGCGGGTCCGCCCCGGCTGCGTCCGGCGTGACCTCCGCGGCCCCGGCCCGCGCCGCCAGCCGGGAGTGCCGGCGGCCGTAGAGGGCGTACACCAGCAGCCCGGCCACGAGGAAGCCGGCGAACTGGAGCCAGGTGGTCCAGCCGGTCTCGTACATCAGGTACAGGGAGCAGCCGACGCCGAGCACCGGCAGCACGGGGTACAGCGGCACCCGGAAGGTGCGGGCGAGGCCCGGCTCGCGGCGGCGCAGCGTGATCACGGCGATGTTGACGACGCCCATGATGGCGAGGGTGCCGATGGTGCACAGGTTGACCACGACGTCCAGCGAGGCGAACGCCGCGGGGATCGCGAAGACCACACCGACGATCAGGGTGCCGGCGACGGGCACCGAGGTGCGCGGCGAGACCTTCTGCAGGACGGGCGGCACGAGCCCGTCACGCGACATCGACATAAGGATGCGGGACTGGGCGTACGTCACGGTCAGCACCACGGAGGCGATGGCGACGACCGCGCCGAAGGCGATCACGGCGCCGCCGACCGTGGAGCCGGTGACGGTGTTGACGACGTACGACAGTGCCGCGGGCCGGCCGCCGACCTGGTCGCCGCCGATGGCGCCGATCGCGGCGAGCGCGACCGCGCAGTACAGCAGGGTGACCAGGCCGATGCAGACGAGGATGGCGACCGGGATGTCCCGGCGCGGGTTCCTGGCCTCCTCGCCCGCGGTGGTGATCGCGTCGAAGCCGATGTAGGAGAAGAACGCGGCCGTGGTGCCCGCGCCGATGCCGCCGAGGCCGGCCGGCGAGAACGGGGTGAGGTTGCCGTGTTTGAAGGCGGAGAACCCGATGGCGCAGAAGGCGACGAGGATGGCGAGCTTGAGCACGGCCATCGCGGCGGTCGCCCGGGCGCTCTCGCGCACTCCGCGCACCAGCAGCAGGCAGGCCATGGCGATGACGAGGACGGCCGGCAGGTTGACGGCCCCGCCGTCGCCGGGTCCGGCGGACAGGGCGGCCGGGAGCTGCCATCCGGTGAGGCTGTGCAGCAGCTCGTTGACGTACTGGCTCCAGCCGACGGCGACCGCGGAGATGGAGATGCCGTACTCGAGCAGCAGGCACCAGCCGACCAGGAAGGCGGTGGTCTCGCCGAGGCCCGCGTAGGCGAAGGAGTACGAGGATCCGGAGACGGGGATCGCGCCGCCGAGCTCGGCGAAGGAGAAGGCGGTGAACACGCAGGTGATCGCCGCCAGGATGAAGGAGACGACGACGGCGGGACCGGCCTGGGCGACGGAGTCGGACAGGCCGACGAAGATGCCGGTGCCGACGATCGCGCCGATGCCGAAGCAGACGAGCTGGAACAGGCCCATCGTGCGCCTGAGGCCGTGGCCCGCGTTGTCGGCGCCTGACTCGGCGACGAGGAGGGCCGGGGACTTGATGCGGGGAGCGGACATGCGGGGGTGGTGCTCGTTTCTGGTGGTGCGGGGCGGCCTCGGGGTGTCCCCGTTGGTGCGGGGGGAGGTCGCGTGGCGGCGGCGGACGGGGTGGCTCCGGGCCGCGGGTCTGGCGGACGGCCGGTCAGGCCAGGGTGGCGACCATGATCGCCTTGATGGTGTGCAGCCGGTTCTCCGCCTCGTCGAAGACGACCGAGTGGGCCGACTCGAAGACCTCGTCGGTCACCTCCAGCGAGGTGCGGCCGTGCCGCTCGTGGATCTCGCGGCCGACCTCGGTGCCGAGGTCGTGGAAGGCGGGCAGGCAGTGCAGGAACCGCACGTCCGGGTTGCCGGTGGCGCGCAGCACGTCCATCGTCACGGCGTACGGGGCCAGGGCCTCGATCCGCTCGTCCCAGGCCTCCTTGGGCTCGCCCATGGAGACCCAGACGTCGGTGGCGACGAAGTCGGCGCCGCGCACGCCCTCCTCCAGTGACTCGGTGAGGGTGATGCGCGCGCCGCTGGAGGCGGCCAGTTCGCGGGCCCGGTCGACGACCGCCTGGGCGGGCCAGTAGCTCTTGGGGGCGACGAGCCGTACGTCCATGCCGAGCAGGGCGCCGGTGACCAGGTAGGAGTTGCCCATGTTGAAGCGGGCGTCACCGAGGTAGGCGAAGACGGTCTCGCGCGGCGGCTTGGCGCAGTGCTCGGTCATGGTGAGCACGTCGGCGAGCATCTGGGTGGGGTGCCAGTCGTCGGTGAGCCCGTTGTAGACGGGGACGCCGGCGTGTGCGGCGAGTTCCTCGACGGTGTCCTGGCTGTCGCCCCGGTACTCGATCGCGTCGAACATCCGGCCGAGGACACGGGCGGTGTCCCTGACGGACTCCTTGTGCCCCATCTGGGATCCGGACGGGTCGAGGTAGGTCGTCGAGGCGCCCTGGTCGGCGGCGGCGACCTCGAAGGCGCAGCGGGTGCGCGTCGAGGTCTTCTCGAAGATCAGCGCGATGTTCCGGCCCCGCAGGTACGGCGTCTCGGTCCCGGCCCGCTTGGCGGCCTTCAGCTCGGCGGCCAGCCCCACCAGGCCGCGGAACTCCTCCTCGGTGAAGTCCAGCTCCTTGAGGAAGTGGCGGCCGGTGAGACCGGTCGGGACGTGCACCATCGGGGAGTCTCCTGGGGACGGCGGGAGGAGTGCGGACCGTGGAAGTCTATACGATGTTCCACATTTCTATACGGAACGGCCGGGGTCCGGGATGCGAAGCGCCCCGGTCTGTTGAACTCTGGGAGTCATGGATCTCAGGATGTCGGTCGAAGACCGGGAAGAGTTCCTCGCCGGCCGCCACGTGGGAATCCTGGGGGTCGACGATCCTCGTGACGGCGGTGGGCCGCTGCTGGTCCCGCTCTGGTACTCCTACCGTCCCGGCGGTCCGGTGACGATCGCGACCGGGCGGCAGTCGCTGAAGGCCCGCCTCGTCCGCGACGCCGGGAGGTTCAGCCTCTGCGCGCAGGACGAGTCGGCCCCGTATCGGTATGTGAGCGTGGAGGGGCCGGTCGTGGGCGTCGAGGATCCGCTGCCCGCGGCCGAGCAGGAGGCGCTGGCCCACCGGTACCTGGACGCGGAGACCGCGGCGGCCTACCTGGCGGCCAACCAGGAGCAGCTGGTCGACGACATCCTCATCCGCATGCGGCCCGAGAGATGGAGAACGGCCGACTTCTCCGCCTTCGCCGCGGAGTTCGAGTCGTAGCTCTCCGTGCGGCGGGCGGTTCACGTGCAGCACAGACGGGACATCCCGATGGTCACTGACAGCAGGACGCTTCCGGTGGCGCCGGCGTGGAACGCGGGAACGGTGTGGTACGCGCGCGATCGCTGTCTGCATGAGCTGTTCGACGCCCGGGCATCGCTACGCCCACGGGCGACCGCCTCCGTCCAGCACGACCGCAGTATGAGCTACGGCGAGCTGAAGGACCGCTCCGACGCGCTGGCCGCCCGGCTGCTCGGCTCCGGGGTGCGGCGCGGCGACGGGGTCGGCGTGTGCGGGGGCCGGTCCCTGGAGGCGCTGGTCGCCTTTCTGGGCATCCTCAAGGCCGGTGCGGCCTACGTCCCGCTCGACGACGCCTCCCCGCCCGGACGGCTCCAGGCGATGGCGGAGGACGCCGGGGTGCACACCGTGGTCACGCTGCCCGGCAGTGTCTGCCGGATCCGGCGGGTGCGTACCCGCATCGCGCTGAACGGGTCGGCGCCGAGCGCCCCGGTCGCGCTCCCCCGGACCGGGGCACGTTCCGGGGACTGCGCGTATGTGATGTTCACCTCCGGCTCGACCGGCCGTCCCAAACCCGTGGCGGTCCCGCACTGCGGCGTGGTCCGGCTGGCCGCCTCCGACCTGGTGTGGCAGCGGCCGCGGCCCGGTGAGCGGGTGCTGCACGCCTACGGCCTCTCCTCGGACGCCTCCACGATCGAGATCTGGTCCCCGCTGCTCGCCGGGGCCTGCGTGGTGATCGCCGATCAGGAGGAGCTGCTGTCCCCGGCCGCCCTGGAGTCCCGGCTGCTCTCCGAGCGGGTCAGCGTCGCCTACCTGACCACCGGGGTGTTCCACCACATCGGGCGCACCAGGCCGTCGGCGCTGCGGTCGCTGCGGTTCGCCTCGGCCGGCGGCGAGGCGATGGACCCGGAGCTGGCCCGCGCGATCCTGGCGGCCTGCCCGGACACCACCGTGGTCAACTTCTACGGTCCGACCGAGAACAGCGTGGTCTCCACCGCGCACCTGGTGGACGGCCTGCCGCCCGAGGCGACGGCGGTGCCGATCGGGCGGCCGCTGGAGAACTCCACCTGCTACGTGGTGCGGGCGGACGGCACGCTCGCGGACGCCGGTGAGGAGGGCGAACTCCTCGTCGGCGGGGACGGGCTCGCGCTGGGATACCTCGGCGACCCCGAGCTGACCGCCGAGCGCTTCGTCGACAACCGCTTCGAGCCCGGTACGCGGCTCTACCGCACCGGCGACCGGGTGGTGCGGCGCGCGGACGGTGTCCTGGAGTACCGGGCGCGGGTGGACCGGCAGATCAAACTGCGCGGGCACCGCATCGAGCCGGACGAGATAGAGGCGCGGCTGCGCGCGGACGACACGGTGGGCGAGGCCGTCGTGGAGCTGGAGGGCGACAGCCTGATCGGGTACGTGACACCGGCCCGGCCCGGCATGACGCTGCCCCTTGACCGCATCCGCGGCGGCCTCACGGCCTGGCTGCCCGCGGCGGCGGTGCCCGCGCGGCTGGTGCAGGTGGGGCGGTTCCCGGTGACCGCGGGCGGCAAGGTGGACCGGCGCCGGCTGCGCCTGCTGGCGGCCGCGGACCCGGCCCCGAACGCGGCGCCGGGCACGCCCGCCGCCCCGGCGAACGGACAGCGCCCGGGTCCGGGCCCGCAGGAGTCGGCGGCGCGGGTATGGCAGGTGGTGCTGGGCGTGCGCCCGGCGCCCGGGGACGGCTTCTTCGACATCGGCGGCGACTCCCTGCTGGCGGCCGAGGTCGTCACCCGTACCCTGGCCGCCTTCGGCCTCGACGCACGGTACGGCCGCACCCTGGTCCACAGCCTGCTGCGCTCCCCCACCCTGGAGGACTTCACCGCCGCCGTCGCCACCCTCAGCTCAGTCGAGGGCCGGCGGGCCCGGGCGGCCCCCGAGGCCCACGCCGTGGACTTCCGCGCCGAGTCGCGGCTCGGCTTCGCCCTGCCGTCGCCGCGCGGTCCCGAACCGGACTGGCGGCACCCCGGGGAGGTGCTGCTGACCGGGGCCTCCGGTTTCGTCGGCGCCTTCCTGCTTGACCGGCTGCTGCGACGCACCGGCGCCCGGGTGCACTGCCCGGTGCGCGCCCGCGACGCCGCGCACGCCCGGCGGAAGGTGCTGCGGAACCTGGCCCGCTTCGGCCTCGCCGGCGCGGAGGCGGCCGACCGCGTCGTGTGCTTCCCCGCCGACCTCGCCGAGCCCGGCCTCGGTATGGAACCGGGCCGCGCCGAGGAACTGGCCGGCACCCTCGACCTGGTGCTGCACGCCGCCGCACAGGTCAACTTCCTCTACCCGTACGAGGCGTTGCGCCGCGCCAACGTGGAGGGCACCCGGCAGCTCGTACGCCTGGCGGCCCAGCGGGCCGTGCCCGTGCACTTCTTCTCCACCATCGCGGTGCTCGCCGGCTTCGGCACCGCGGGCGTGCGGCACGTGGACGAGGACCTGCCGCTCGACCACGCCGACCGGCTCACCATGGGCTACGCCGAGAGCAAGTGGGTGGCCGAGCAGGTGCTGCGGGACGCCGCCGGCCAGGGCCTGCCGGTGGCGGTCCACCGGCCGTACGAGATCACCGGCGATCGGCGCACCGGCGCGTGCAACACCGACACCGCGATCTGCTCGCTGTTCAAGACGATCACCGAGACCGGGCTCGCCCCCGACATCCCGCTGCCGCTGGACTTCGTCCCGGTGGACTTCCTCACCGAGGCGGTGGTGCGCATCGCCACCGGGCACCGCACCACCCACCGGACCTACCACATGACCAACCCCCGCCCGGCGAGCCTGCGCGACATGCTGGACCGGATGGACGCGGGCGGCCACCGGATCCGGCGGCTCCCCTACGAGGAGTGGGTGGACGACCTCGTCCGCCATGTCGCGCGGCACCCCACGAGTCCCACCGCCCCGTTCGTCTCCCTGTGCGTGGACCGCTGCAAGCAGGCGGACATGTCCGTCAAGGAGATGTACTTCGAGGGCACCTTCCCGTCCGTGGGGCGGGACAACGTCGAACGCGACCTGGCCGGTACGGGCCTGAGCTGCCCGCCCGTCGACGCGGACCTGCTGGACCGCTACCTGGAGTACTTCTACGCCACCGGCTACATCGAGCGCCCGTAGCCGGCGCCGGTGGCCGGACTCCCTCAGCCCACGCCGAAGGAGCCAGCATGACCCCACAGTCACCCGGCGCGCGGGCACCGGGCCCCGAGGCGGACGTCCTGGACTTCCCGCTGCCGCCGCCCGGCACCATGGGGCCGCCCGAGACGTGCGCGCGGCTGCGCGAGAGCCGTCCCGTGACCAGGGTCGGGCTGCTGATGGACGCGACCGCCTGGTACGTCACCCGGTACGAGGACGTCCGGGCGCTGCTCGCCGACCCCCGGCTGATCAGGCCGACCATCAACGACTGGCCGCCGCGTCCCGGACCGGCCGCCGACGACGGGCCGGGCCTGGTCACCATGGCGGAGCTGGACGGCCCCCGGCACCTGGCCCTGCGCAGGTCCGTGGCCCCGGCGTTCAGCGCGGGGGCCGTCCGGGACCGGCTGCCCCGCATCCGCGCGCTCGCCGACCGGCTGCTGGAGGAGCTCGCGGCGGGCGGCCCTCCCGGCGACCTGGTGGCCGCTTTCACCGAGCCGTTCCCGCTGCTCGTGCTGTGCGACCTGGTCGGGATCCCCTGGCAGGACCGGGACTGGTTCCTGCCGGTCCTGGACGCCGCCCTCGGCGGCATGGTGACCGCCGAGGAGGGACGCAGGGTCACCGACCTGCTGCGCGCGTACGTGGCCGAGCTGATCGAGCGGAAGCGGAGCCGGCCCGGCGACGACGTCCTGACCCTGCTGGTCCGCGAGACCGGGGGCGGGACGCTGACCGACGACGAGGTCACGGCGTTCGGGCTGTCCATGCTCACGGTCGGCTTCGGCATCAGCGGCTTCTTCCTGGCCGGCTCGGTGCACACCCTGCTGCACCGGCCGGACCAGTGGGCCCGCCTGCGCGACCACCGCGACCTCATGCCCGGCGCGGTGGAGGAACTCCTGCGGTACATGCCGGTGATGAACGGCACCGTGCTGCTGCTCGCCACCGAGGACGTCGAGGTGGGCGGGCAGACCGTCCGCGAGGGCGACGCCGTCATCCCCGTGCTGGCCTCCGCCAACCGCGACGAGAGCGTGTTCGCCGACGCCGGCCGGCTCGACCTGTGCCGCGCGGACAACCCCCACCTCGCCTTCGGCCGGGGAACCCACAACTGCGTCGGCGCGCATCTGGCGCGCGCCGAACTGACCGTGGGAATCGAGGCGTTGCTCGACCGCTTCCCGGGGCTGCGTCCGGCCCGGGGTCAACAGCCCCTCTGGGACGACCAGTCCGTCACCAAGTCACCGCTGACCCTCCCGGTCGGCTGGTGAGCCCATCCGCAGGCACCAGGGGAGGTCCACCCGTGAACTCCACGCCGGAACCCGCCGCCGACGTGCCCGATGTGTCCGTCGTGCCCGTCGTGCCCGTCATCGAGTTGCCCCTGCCGCCGCCGGGCACCATGGGCCCGCCCGAGGAGTACCGACGGCTGCGCCAGGAGTGCCCGCTGGCCAGGGTCAGGCTGCCGATCGGCGCCACCGCCTGGTACGCCACCCGCTACGACGACGTCAAGGAACTCGTCGCCGACGCCCGGCTGATCAGGCCGAGCATCACCGACTGGCCGCCGCGCCCCGGCCATGTCCCCGGGGACGAGCCGGGCCTGGTCACGATGATGGAACTGGAGGGCCCCCGGCACGCCGCGCTGCGCCGGGCCCTGAGCGAGCCGTTCAGCGTCCGGTCCGTGCGGAGCGGGATGCCGCGCATCCGGCGGTCGGCCGACCGGCTGCTCGACCCGTTCGTCGCCGGAGACCAGCCCGGCGACCTGGTCGTCCGGTTCATCGAGCCCTTCCCCGTCATGGTGATGTGCGATCTCGTCGGCATCCCCTACGAGGACAGCGACTACTTCCTGCCCAGGGCGGACGCCGCGCTCGGTGCCATCCTCACCCTGGAGGAGGGCCGCGAGGCCACCTCGCAACTGCGCGAGTACATCAACTCGTTGCTCGTCCGGAAGCGGCGCGAGCCCGCCGACGACATGCTCACCCGGCTGGTCGGGGAGTGCGATCGCGGTACTCTGGACCACGAGAGCGCGGTGAGCTTCGGACTGTCCATGCTGGTCGCCGGCTACCGCACGAGCACCATGTTCCTGGCCGACGCGGTGCTGACCCTGCTGACCGTGCCCGGCGCGTACGCGCGCCTGCGCGACCACCGCGCCCTGCTGCCGGGCGCGGTGGAGGAACTCCTGCGCTATGTGCCGGTGATGAACGGCGTCGTCGTCCTCCAGGCCGTCGAGGACATCGAGTTGCACGGCCGGACGATCCGCGCGGGTGACGCCGTGCTGCCCGTGCTCGCGGCGGCCAACCGCGACGAGAGCGTGTTCACCGACCCCGACGGGCTCGACCTGTGCCGCGCGGACAACCCCCATCTCACCTTCGGCCGCGGGGCGCACAACTGCATCGGCTCCCATCTGGCCCGGGCGCAGATGACCGTGTGCCTGGAGGCGCTGTTCGACCGGCTCCCGGACCTGCGCCTGGCCGAGGGCCACCGCCCCATCTGGGAGGACGAGTCGCCGAGCAAGTCGCCGCTCACCCTCCCCGTCAACTGGTGAGCGGGCCGCTCACGCGGTGTGGACCGCCTCCCCCGCGACCAGGGTGAGCACGGCCCGGGTGCCGGCCACGTCGGTGTCCGGGGCGAAGAGGTCCCGGTCGAGCACGGCGAGGTCGGCCGCCATGCCCTCGCGCAGCAGGCCGACTTCGTCGTCGTTGCCGTTCACCCAGGCCGAACCGGCCGTGTACGCGCGCAGGATGTCGGCCAGCTCCAGCCGTTCGTGCGGCACGAACGGGCGGTCGGCGCCCGGCCATGCGGTGTGCGCCGAACCGGGCGGTTCGGTGCGGTGCACGGCGACGTGCATGGCCTGCCACGGGTCGGCCGTGGTGACCGGCCAGTCGCTGCCCCCGGCGAGCCGGGCGCCGCTGTCCAGCAGCCGGCGGAAGGGGTACTGCCGGCCGGCCCGCGCCTCGCCCAGCAGCGGGTTGGTCAGCTCGTCGGTCTGCTGGTGGTGGGTCGCCCACAGCGACTGGACGTTGGCCGTCACCCCGAGCGCGGCGAAGCGGGCGATGTCCGCGTCGTCGACCAACTGCACGTGGGCGATGTGGTGGCGCCGCTCGCGGGCCCCGTTGGCAGCGGCCGCGGCCTCGACCGCGTCCAGGCACTCGCGCACCGCCCGGTCGCCGATCGCGTGGAAGTGCACCTGGAACCCGGCGGCGTCCAGGCGGGTCACCGCGTCGGCGAGCAGCGCGGCGGGCACGTTGGAGTGGCCGACGTTGCCGGTGGCGCACCCGCAGGAGTCCAGATACGGCTCCAGCAGGGCGCCGGTGCCGTTCTCCAGCACCCCGTCCTGCATCACCTTCACGGCCCCGGCCCGGAAGCGGCGGCCGGGCTCGCCGCGCCGCGCCACCAGGTCGCCGAGCTGCTCCGGGCCGCGGTCGCGGTCCCACCACAGGGCGCCGGTGACCCGGGCCTTCAGCAGCCCCTCCTCGTCGGCCCGCCGGTAGGCGGCGAGCGTGTCGCCGGCCCCGCCGTAGGCTCCGACGATGGCGTCCTGCCAGCCGGTGATGCCGTACCGGAAGAGATGGGTCTGCGCGTGGCTCAGCGCGGCGAGCTGGTCCTCGACGGTGTCCGGCGGGAGCAGCCGGGCCACCAGGTCCATGGCGCTCTCGTGGAGCACCCCGGTGGGCCGGCCGGCCGCGTCGCGCTCGATCCGCCCGGCCGGCGGGTCCGGGGTGGCCGCGTCGATCCCGGCGCGCTCCAGTGCCGCCGAGTTGACCCACGCGGAGTGGTGGTCGGCATTGGGAAGGAACACCGGCCGGTCCGGTACGACGGCGTCCAGGGGCTCGCGGGCGGGCCAGCCGCCGGGGAAGCAGTCCATGCCCCAACCGCCGCCGAGGATCCACGGCCGGCCGGGGTGGGCGGCCGCGTACTCCCGGACGGCCGTGAGGCAGCCCTCCGCGTCGGTGGCCCGGCTGAGGTCGCAGCGCAGCGCCTCGAGGGCGCCCCAGACCGGGTGGATGTGCGCGTCCTGGAGGCCGGGCACCACGGTCCGGCCGGCCAGGTCGAACGTCTCGGCCGGGCGGCCGGCGGCCCGGCGCACCTCGGCGTCGGTGCCGACGGCCGTGATCCGGCCGCCGGACACGGCGACGGCCGTGGCGCCGGGGCGCCCCGGGTCGCCGGTCCACACCCGGCCGCCGTGCAGGACGAGGGTCATGCGCCGGCCCCGTGGGTGCGCAGCACGTACACCTTGCGCAGGGTCTCGTGGACCTGCCAGGTGCCGCGCCAGCCGGCCGGCATCGCCAGGGTGGCGCCGGGAGACAGCTCGACGTCCTCACCGCCCTCGGTACGGACCGTGGCGGATCCGGTCAGCACCTGGCAGACCTCGTCGTAGCCCTCGCGGGTGGCGGTGAAGTGGCCGGGGTCGCACTCCCAGACGCCGACCTCGGCCAGCCCGTCGGGCGACTGCCACAGGGTGCGGGTGGTCTCCCGCTGGCCTGTGGTGCTGGTGGGCTTGGGCGCCATGGGGGGCAGGTCGGCGCTCGCGGCGTCGGCGAGGAAGGCGAGTGCGGTGGTGTCGGTGTCCATGGGCTTACCGCTCCTTTCAGCGTCCGCTGATGACGTTGGCGACGCGTGCGATGACGGAGGTGCGCTCAAGACCGGAGTTCTCGTGCCGGTCGGCGGCGCGGTAGGCGACGTAGAGGCTGCGCACGCCGAGCCAGCGCAGCGGCTCCGGCTCCCAGCCACGCACCTTGCGGCCCACCCAGGGGAGCCGGGTGAGGTCGGTCTGCCGGTCGAGGATCAGGTCGCGCAGGGTGCGTCCGGCGAGGTTGGTGGTGGTCACGCCGTGCCCGACGTAGCCGCCGGCCCAGCCCAGGCCGGTGTCCCGGTCCAGGTGGACCGTGGCGCACCAGTCGCGCGGCACGCCGAGCACTCCGGACCAGGTGTGGTCGATCGCGACGCCCTCGGTGGCCGGGAAGTGCTGCCGGAGGATGGCCAGGAGCTGCGCCTGGGTGGCGTCCCGGGTCTCGCCGCGCTGGTCGACGTGGGAGCCGAACATGTACGGGATGCCGCGCCCGCCGATGGCGATGCGGCCGTCGGTGGTGCGCTGGATGTAGCAGTACGAGTTGGCCTCGTCCCCGATCAGCTCGGCGCCGCGCCAGCCGATCTCCTCCCACACGGAGGCGGGCAGCGGCTCGGTGACGATCATGCTGCTGTTCATCGGCAGCCAGACGCGGCGGTGGCCGCGCAGCCCTGCGGTGAACCCCTCCAGCGCCCGGATGACGTACGACGCCCGGACGGTGCCGTGGGGGGTGACCGCCTCGCGCGGGCGGATCTCGGTGACCTCGGTGCCCTCGTAGACGGCGACGCCCATCCGCTCGACCACGTCGGCCAGGCCCCGGACCAGCTTGGCGGGCTGGATGCGGGCGCAGTGCGGGCTCCACTGGGCGTAGCGGGCGCCGGCCACGCGGACCCGCAGGGCGAGCTGGTCCGCGTCGAGTTCGACCAGGTCGTCCTCGCCCCAGCCCTCGGCGCGCAGCGTGGGCAGCCCTTCGCGCAGCCGCCGCTCCTGGGCGGCGTTGGTGGCGACGTGCAGCAGGCCGTCCTTCTGGATGTCGGCGTCGATGCCCTCCTCGGCGGCGACCCGGACGACCTCGTCGACGGAGGAGAACATCTCCCGCTGCAGCGCGACGGCCGGTTCGCGGCCGTGGGACTTGGCGTAGCGGCGCATCTGGCCGGGCGGTTCGGCGCTGAGCCAGCCGCCGTTGCGGCCGGAGGCGCCGAAGCCGGCGAACTCCTTCTCCAGGACGGCGATCCTGAGCTCGGGCTGGGCCTTCTTGAGGTAGTAGGCGGTCCACAGGGAGGTGTAGCCGCCGCCGACGAGTGCGACGTCGACGTCCAGGTCGCCGGGCAGCGCGGGGCGGCGGGCGGGGAGGCCGTTCTCCCGGAACCAGAAGGAGACGTCTCCGTTGACGAAGGTGGGGCTGGTGGCGGGAGTGGTGCTCATCGTCCGCTCTCTTCCGCGGCGGCGACCGGGATCCGGTCGCCCGAAGTGGGTGGGTGGGTGGTGCCGGAGGGGTCGTCGAGCAGGACGCCTCGTTCGACGTCCCAGACCACGGTGACCTCGTCGCCGTGGCGGACGCCGGAGAGCCGGTCGGCCTGCTCGCGGGCGAGCAGCACGGTGCCGTCGGGCAGGGCGAGTTCGAGCTTGCGGCCGGAGCCCAGGTATATCTCCTGGGTGACACGGGCGGGCAGCGCGTTGACGCCGGGGGCGACGGGCTCGGCGGCCGGCTGCACCCGCAGGTGCTCGGGCCGGACCACGACGGCGGCCGCGCCGCCGCCGGGCAGCCGTCCGGCGACGCGTACGGTGCGGTCGCCGACCCGCACGCGGGAGTCGTCGCCGTCCGCCTCGACGCGTCCCCGAACGGTGGAGGACTCGCCGAGGAACTCGGCCACGAAGAGGCTGCGGGGCCGTTCGTAGAGTTCGCTCGCGGTGCCGACCTGCTGGATGCCCCCGTCGTCGAAGACGGCGATGCGGTCCGACAGGACGAGTGCCTCCTCCTGGTCGTGGGTGACGAAGACGAAGGTGGAGCCGACCTCCTGGTGCACCCGCTTGATCTCCAGCTGGAGGCTTTCGCGCAGCTTCTTGTCGAGCGCGCCGAGCGGCTCGTCCATCAGCAGCACGCTCGGCTCGTACACCACGGCGCGGGCCAGGGCGACGCGCTGCTGCTGCCCGCCGGACAGTTCGCGCGGCCTGCGGTGGCCGTAGCCGCCGAGCCGTACGGTCTGAAGGGCCGCCTCGACCATCTCGGCGCGGCGGGCCTTCGGCACCTTGCGCTGCTTGAGCGGGAAGGCGACGTTCTCCGCGACGGTCATGTGCGGGAAGAGCGCGTAGTGCTGGAAGACCATGCCGATGTCGCGCCGGTGCGGCGGCAGGTCCTGCATCTGCTTGCCGCCGATGGTCAGCGTGCCGGAGGTGGCGGCGGTGAACCCGGCGATGATGTTGAGGGTGGTGGTCTTGCCGGAGCCGCTGGGGCCCAGCAGGGTCATGAACTCGCCCGGTTCGATCACCAGGGAGACGTCGTCGACGGCGACGGAGTCCGCGTACTCCTTGCGCACCTGCGCCAGTTCGATACGGGCTCCGCGCGCCTTGATGAGGCTGGTCTCAGCGGACACGGTTCCTCCTGGCGGTGGCGAAGGTGGCGGCCAGTACGAGCACCGTGGTGAAGACGATGATCAGGGTGGCGGCCGCGGCGATGGTGGGGTCGGTGTCCCGGGTCACGCTGGCGAACATCTTTACCGGCAGGGTCTGCAGGTAGGGGCTCTGGATGAACAGCGAGACCACGACCTCGTCGAAGCTGGTGACGAAGGCGAACAGGGCACCGGAGACGACGCCCGGGGCGATCAGCGGCAGGGTCACCTGCCGGATGGCGCCCCACCGGGTGGCGCCGCAGATCAGTGCGGCGTCCTCCAGGCGCCGGTCGAAGCCGCGCAGGCTCGCCGTCACCGGGATGATCACGAACGGCAGGGCCAGCACGGTGTGGGCGGTGACGAAGCCGAGCAGGGTGCCCAGCAGGTTGTACTGGAGGAAGAGCGCGTACACACCGATGGCGACGACCACGGTCGGCACGATCATGGGGGCCAGCAGCAGCCCGTACGACGCCTTGACCCAGCGTGAGCCGGACCGGGTGAGCGCGATCGCGGCGGCGGTGCCCAGGGCGGTGGCCACCACCGCGACCAGGGCGCCGACCTGGAGCGAGGAGAACAGCGCCTCGGTCCACCGCGGGTCGGTGAAGAAGTTGGTGTACCAGTGGGTGGACCAGCCGCTCGGCGGGAACACCAGGGACGCCTTGTCGGTGAAGCTCAGCGGGATCACCACGAGCGTCGGCGCGATGAGCCACAGGCCCACCAGCACGCTGAACGCCCACAGCGCGATCCGTGCGGGTGCGGTCCTCATCGGGCACCTCCCCGGCTGCGGGTGAGGCGCAGCACGACGCCGACCAGTCCCAGCAGGACCAGTGTCACCGCCAGCAGCACCACGCCCATCGCTCCGCCGCGGCCCCAGGCGAGCAGGCCGTTGACCTGGGTGAAGATCTGCTGCGAGATCAGCGCCTGGTCGGGCGAGCCGAGGAGCGCCGGGGTGACGTAGAAGCCGAGCGAGGTGATGAACACGGTCAGCGCGCCGGCGCCCACCCCGGGCAGCGACAGCGGCACGAACACCCGCAGGAACGCGATCGCGGGGCGCGCGCCCATGCCCTGCGCGGCGTCCAGGAGCCGGCGGTCGATGCCGCTCATCACGGCGTACAGCGGCAGCACCATGAACGGCATCAGCACCTGCGACATGCCGATCACCACGCCGGTGGGGGTGCGGATCAGCTGGAGCGGGCCAAGACCCACGGTGCCGAGGATCTGGTTGACCACGCCGCTGTCCTGGAGCAGCACCACCCAGGCGAAGGTGCGCACCATCAGGCTGGTCCAGAACGGCAGCAGCACCAGCAGCGTGAGCCAGATCCGCGCGCGTGCGCCGACGACGGTCATCAGGTAGGCGTACGGGTAGGAGAGCACGAGGGTCACCAGGGTGACGACGGCGCCGACGGTCAGGGTGCGGACCAGTGTGGCGAGGGCGACGTCGCTGGTGAAGAACCAGGAGTAGTTGGCCGCGCCGGGCGTCGGTTCGCTGACGCTGCGCCAGGCCATCAGGCCCAGCGGCACCAGGAAGAGCACGGCCAGCAGGACCAGCGCGGGGAGCAGCAGCCATCCCCACCGGCCGCCGGCGCCCTTGCGGGGCCGGCCGCCGGTGGCCGGGGAGGCGATCTCGATCAGGGCTGTCATGGGTTACCGCGCCAGCCAGTCGGACCACTTCTGGATGACCTGCTCCTGGTTCTTCGCCCACCAGTCGTTGTCGACCTGGAGCGCCTGCGCCTGCCGCTCGGGGGTGGTGGTCAGGTACTGCGTGGCGAGCGTGTCGAGCTTGGGCTTGGCGTCGGTGTTGATCGGCGAGTACGAGGTCAGCTCGGTGAGCTTGGTCTGCTGGGCGGCGCCCAGGTAGTAGTTGATCAGCGCCATGGCGGCCTTGGGGTTCCTGGCGCCTACCGGGACGGCGAGGGAGTCGGAGACCGGCAGGAACTGGTTCCACTGCGGCGCGAAGTGGGCGCCGTTCTTGACCGCCGAGTAGGCGCGGCCGGACCACACCATCGCCATGGAGACCTCACCGGACTCCAGCAGTTGCTGGGACCGGGCGCCGGTGTCCCAGAAGACCAGCGAGGAGCGGACGCTCGTCAGCTTCTTCAGGGCCCGGTCGACGTCCAGCGGGTACAGCTTGTCGGGAGCGACCCCGTCGGAGATCAGCGCCGCCTCCAGCGCTCCCGGGGCCGCGTCCGACGCGAAGCCGGGGATCGCGCGCTTGCCGGGGTACTTCTTGGTGTCGAGGAAGTCCGCCCAGTCCTTCGGCGGGTTGTCGCCGAACTTCTTCTTGTCGTACATCAGGACGACGCCGTAACTCATGGCCGGCACGGAGCACTTGTCCTCCGTGCCCTCGGGCAGCTTGGAGGTGTCGACGATGTCCTTGTCCAGCGGCATGAACATCTTGCCGCACTGGCGCTTGGCCCAGAGCGTGTCGGCGTCCACCACGTCCCAGGTGACGTTCTTGGCGTCGACCTGGGCCTTGACCTTGGTGTAGTCGGTGGGCCCGTCGGAGAGCACCTTCGCCCCCGACTCGGCGGCGAACGGCTTGACGGCGGCGGCCTCCTGGCCGTCCTGGTAGATGCCGCCGTAGGAGGTGAAGGTGAGGGTGACGCCGTCGAGCGCGCCCTTCTTGACCTGGCCGGCCACGGCCGGTCCTGGGCCGAGGTCGACGTCGGCGGCGGCCGGGCCGGTGCCGGCGCAGCCGGTGAGGGTCAGCAGCAGGGCGCCGGCGGCAGCGGCACAGCCCATGATTTTGCGTGATATTCCGGGCATGACTGTCTCCAAGGAGGACGGCGAAGACGCAAGGGGACCAAGAGGGCACGGCGCGCGGGCGCACGACGGCGGGGCGCGGCAGGGGACCGCGCGGGAAGGGTGCGACGAGGAGGGGTGTGGCGTAGGGGGCTGGAGAGCCGGGTGCGGGGCGGAGGGGGGAGGAGTCAGTCCGGGGTCGGCGGGCTGATGATCCAGAGGATCTCGGCGGGGCCTTCGTGGTGGTTGACCACGCGGTGCGGCACCGAGGAGCGGTACTCGACGCTGTCACCGGCCTCCAGGTCATGGGCCCGGCCGTCGAGCTCGACCCGTACGCCACCGCTGATCACCAGGAGGATCTCCTGGGAGTCGCCATGGGTGTAGGCGTCGTCACCGGTGGAGGCTCCGGGGTCGAACTCGCCCGCGTAGACCTCCAGATGACTGAGCGGGCGCTGAGAAATGAGTAATTTGCGACTGCCTGGAGCGGTGTGCAGCATCGGCCGGTCGGCCCTGCGCACCACCCTCGGACCGGGCCGGCCGTCCTGGTCGAACAGGTCGGCCACGGTCAGACCGAGCGAGTCGGCGATCCGCCGCAGCATGCCGATGGAGCAGTTCACCTGCCCGCGCTCCAGCTGGCTGAGGAACCCCGGGCTGGCCTGTGCCGCCTCCCCCAGGGCCCGCAGCGACATCCGCCGCATCATCCGGTATTCCCGGATGCGGGCCCCCAGCGCCGCGTCGGCGGCACCGTCGGTGTCACCGTCGGTGTCACCACCGGAGGGGCCCGGCAACGAACGATCAGTCATGAGCGAACACCTGATACGTCTTCAGCGAACACTTTGTTCGCTGGGGTGATACGGACCGTACGCCGAGGTGATCTGCGAGACAAGACCCCCTCCACGCCGTCATCGGAACGTGATCCTCCGCGCATACCCCGCCCTACACGGCGTCCCGGACGACCGGGCAGCTCATGCAGCGCGGGCCGCCCCTGCCCCGGCCCAGTTCGCTGCCGGGGATCTCGATGACCTCGATGCCCTGCTTGCGCAGGTGGGTGTTGGTGGTGGCGTTGCGCTCGTAGGCGACGACGACGCCGGGTTCGACGGCGAGGACGTTGCAGCCGTCGTCCCACTGCTCGCGCTCGGCCGCGTGCACGTCCTGGGTGGCGGTGAGGACCCGGATCTCACTGAGTCCCAGCGCGGCCGCGATCGCCCGGTGCATGTGCTCCGCCGGATGGTCGGTGACCTTCAACTCCTTGTCCTCGGAGCCCGGTTCGATGGTGTACGAGCGGAGCATGCCGAGCCCGGCGTACTGCGTGAAGGTGTCGCCGTCGATCATGGTCATCACGGTGTCGAGGTGCATCACGGCCCGCCGCTTGGGCATGTCGAGCGCGACGATCGTCCGGGCCGAGCCGGCGGCGAACAGCTTGTGCGCGAGCATCTCGACGGCCTGGGGCGTGGTCCGCTCGCTCATGCCGATGAGCACGGCGCCATTGCCGATCACGAGCACGTCGCCGCCCTCGATGGTGGACGGGTAGTCGGCCTGCCCCTCGGACCACAGGTGGAACGACTCGTCCCGGAAGAGGGGGTGGTGGCGGTAGATCGCCTCGAAGTGGACGGTCTCGCGCTGCCGGGCGGGCCAGCGCATGGCGTTGATGGACACGCCGTCGTAGATCCAGGCGGAGGTGTCGCGGGTGAAGAGGTGGTTGGGCAGCGGGCGGAGCAGGAAGTCGTCCAGTTCCATGGCGTGGAAGCGCACGGACGTCGGCTCCTCGTGGGCTGCCAGGAACTCCCGCTTGGTCATGCCGCCGACGAGGGCCTCGACCAGTTCGGCGGCGGACAGGCTCTCGAAGGCGGCCCGCAGGTGATCGGTGGCGAGCGGCCCGTACTCCTTCTCGTCGAAGACACGGTCCAGGACGAGCGAGCGGGCCGACGGGATCTCCATCGCCTCGGTCAGCAGATCGCCGAAGAGGTGCACGGCGACCCCGCGGTCGCGCAGCACGTCGGCGAACCCGTCGTGCTCGGCACGCGCCCGGCGCACCCACAGCACGTCGTCGAAGAGGAGGGCGTCCTTGTTGCTGGGGGTGAGCCTCTTGAGCTCGAGATCGGGCCGGTGCAGGATGACCCGGCGCAGCCGCCCGGCCTCGGAGTCGACATGGAATCCCATGCCTCCATCCTGGCCAACGACGGCCGGTTTCACCCTCCGCGCACCTGTTTCCACGGCCTCCTTTTTTCGTCACACTGACGAGAGTCGCGGGAAGCGGCGGGACCCCCGTCACAGACGGGGGTCCACCGGCTCCGACTCCAGCGCGAGCACACCGAACACCGCCTCGTGCACCCGCCACAGCGGTTCGCCGTCGGCCAGCCGGTCCAGTGCCTCCAGACCGAGGGCGTACTCGCGGACGGCCAGGGAGCGCTTGTGGTGGAGGGAGCGGTGACGCAGCCGGGCGAGGTTGTCCGGGCGGGTGTACTCGGGACCGTAGATGATCCGCAGGTACTCGCGGCCGCGGCACTTGATGCCGGGCTGCACCAGCCGGCCCGTCTCGCCGCGCACCAGCGCGCCCAGCGGCTTGACGACCATGCCCTCGCCGCCGCGTCCGGTCATCTCCAGCCACCAGTCGACGCCCGCCCGCACCGACTCCGGGTCGGCCACGTCGACGTACAGACGGCGGGTCGTCTGCAGCAGACCGGTCGTGTCGTGCTCCACGAGCCGGTCGATCAGCGCCAGTTGCCCGTCGTGCGGCAGTCCGGCCAGGCTGCGGCCCCGCACCGCCAGGATCTGGAACGGCGCCAGGCGGACTCCGTCCAGGCCGTCGGTGGCCCAGCAGTAGCGGCGGTAGGCGGCCGTGAACGCGGCCGCGTCGGCGGCCCGTTCGCGCTGGCGGCCCAGCAGGTCCGTCACGTCGACACCGCGCGCCGCGGCTTCCTCGAGGGCGGCGAGGGCGTCCGGGAACACCGCTCCGGAGGCCGCGCCGACCGCCGCGTACTGCGAGCGCAGCAGCCCGGACGCCTTCAGCGACCACGGCATCAGCTCGGCGTCGAGCAGCAGCCAGTCGGTGTCGAGGTCCGCCCACAGGCCCGCCTCGGTGGCCGCCGCGCGCAGCCGCCCGAGTATCTCCTCGGTGACCGACGGGTCGTCGAAGAAGGGACGTCCGGTGCGGGTGTACAGCGAACCGGTCGGGCCCTTCACTCCGAACCGGCGGCGCGCCGCCTCCGCGTCCCGGCAGACCAGGGCCACCGCCCGCGAGCCCATGTGCTTCTCCTCGCACACGACCCGGGCCACCCCGTCCTCCCGGTACTGGGCGAACGCCTCCTCCGGGTGCTCCAGGTAGCTCTCCACCTTCGACGTCGCCGTCGGCGCCATGGTGGGCGGCAGGTACGGCAGCAGCCGCGGGTCGACCGCGAAGCGGCTCATGACCTCCAGGGCCGCCGCCGCGTTCTCCTCGCGCACCGCCACCCGTCCGGCGTGCCGGGTCTCGACGCCCCGGCGGCCGTGCACGTCGCCGAGGTCCAGTGGACGCCCGTCGTGCCCGCCGGGTGCCTCGGTGCGCAGCGGCCTGGCCGGCTCGTACCAGACCCGCTCGGCCGGTACGTCGACCAGTTCCCGCTCCGGCCAGCGCAGCGCGGTCAGCTTGCCGCCGAACACCGCGCCGGTGTCCAGGCAGATCGTGTTGTTGAGCCAGGTGGCCTCCGGGACCGGGGTGTGGCCGTAGACCACGGCCGCCTGCCCGCGGTAGTCCTCCGCCCACGGGTAGCGCACCGGCAGGCCGAACTCGTCCGTCTCCCCCGTGGTGTCGCCGTAGAGCGCGTGCGAGCGCACCCGGCCCGAGGTGCGGCCGTGGTACTTCTCCGGCAGACCGGCGTGGCTGACCACCAGCCGCCCGCCGTCGAGGACGTAGTGGCTGACGAGACCGTCGATGAACTCCCGTACCCGTGCCTTGAACTCCTCGCTCTCCCCCTCCATCTGCGTGATCGTCTCGGCGAGTCCGTGGGTGTGCTGGACCTTGCGGCCCTTGAGGTGGCGTCCGTACTTGTTCTCGTGGTTGCCCGGCACGCACAGCGCGTCGCCGGACTCGGCCATGGACATCACCCTTCGCAGCACACCCGGGCTGTCCGGGCCGCGGTCGACCAGGTCGCCGACGAACACGGCGGTACGGCCCTCGGGGTGCGTTCCGTCGGCGTAGCCCAACTTGGCCAGCAGTGCCTCCAGTTCGGCGGAGCAGCCGTGGATGTCGCCGATGATGTCGAACGGTCCGGTGAGGTGGGTGAGGTCGTTGAAGCGCTTCTCGGTGACGACCGAGGCGTTCTCGACCTCCTCGGCCCCGCGTAGCACGTGCACCTTGCGGAACCCCTCGCGCCCCAGGTGCCGCAGGGAGCGCCGCAGTTCGCGGGTGTGCCGCCGGATCACCCGGCGCGGCATGTCGGCCCGGTCGGCGCGGGCCGCGTTGCGCTCGGCGCACACCTCCTCCGGCACGTCGAGCACGATGGCGATGGGCAGCACGTCATGGCTCCTCGCGAGGTCGATCAGCTGCCGCCGTGCGTCCTGCTGCACGCTGGTGGCGTCGACGACGGTACGGCGGCCGGCCGCCAGGCGCTTTCCGGCGATGTAGTGCAGCACGTCGAAGGCGTCGCGGGTGGCGCCCTGGTCGTTCTCGTCGTCGGAGACCAGTCCGCGGCAGAAGTCCGAGGAGATGATCTCGGTGGGCTTGAAGTGGCGCCGGGCGAAGGTGGACTTGCCCGAGCCGGAGGCGCCGACGAGGACGACCAGGGAGAGGTCGGTCACGGGCAGGACGCGTCCTCCTCGTGCGGGGGTCCGTGTCTCGGTCATGCCGCCTTCGCCTCCTTCTCGCCGTCTCTGCTGTCGTTGGTGGTGCCGAGGGTGAACACGGCCATCTGGGTGGGCGGGCCGACCTCGGGGTCGTCGGGGCCCACGGGGCGGAACCCGACGTCGTAGCCGTGGCGTTCGGCCACCGCGCGGGCCCACTGGGCGAACTGCTCGCGGGTCCACTCGAAGCGGTGGTCGCCGTGCCGGGCGTGCCCTGCGGGGAGGGTCTCCCAGCGGACGTTGTACTCGACGTTCGGAGTGGTCACGACGACGGTACGGGGGCGGGCGGCGCCGAACACCGCGTACTCGAGGGCGGGCAGCCGGGGCAGGTCGAGGTGCTCGATCACCTCGCTGAGCACGGCGGCGTCGTAGCCCGCCAGCTGCTTGTCGGTGTAGACGAGCGAGCCCTGCCGGAGCGTGACGCGGGCGGCCTGCCGCTCCCCCATCCGGTCCAGCTTGAGCCGCCGGGCGGCGATGGTCAGGGCCCGTACCGACACGTCGACGCCGACGATCTCGGTGAACCGCGCGTCCCGCAGCAGCGCCTGCACCAACTGGCCTTGTCCGCAGCCGAGGTCGAGGACCCGGGCGGCCCCGTGCTCGTGCAGCGCGGCGACGATCGCGTCCCGTCGCCGCACGGCCAACGGCGTCGGCTTCTCCTCGGTCTCGGTCTCCGCCGCCACGGCGTTGTCGAGCTCCTCGACCCCGCTGTCGTCGGTCTCGGCCAGCCGCAGCAGCTCCAGGCGCTCCATCGCCTCCCGGGTCAGCGACCAGCGGCGTGAGAGGTAGCGGCTGGTGATGAGCTTCTGCTCCGGGTGCGCGGGCAGCCAGCCCTCGCCCGCCCGGAGCAGCTTGTCGACCTCGTCGGGGGCGACCCAGTAGTGCTTGGCGTCGTCGAGGACGGGAAGCAGGACGTAGAGGTGGCGCAGCGCCTGGGCGAGGGTGATCGCCTCCGACTCCAGCACGAGCCGCACGTACCGCGAGTCACCCCACTCGGGGAACTCCGCATCCAGCGCGACCGGTTCGGCGGAGACCGTCCAGCCGAGCGGTGCGAACAGGCGGTGCACGAGGGCGGGGCCGCCGCGGGCGGGAAGCGCGGGGACCTCGATGCGCAACGGGCGCGGCCGGTCCGGGAGTTCGGGGCGCGCCCGGCACACCCCGCGCAGGGCGCTGGAGAAGACGGCGCTCAGCGCGACCGCCAGCAGCGAAGAGGCGGCGTAGGGGCGGTCGTTGACGTACTGCGCGAGCGTCGTGTCGGGGGCGCCGCCGCGTCCCTTGGCCTTGCCGCGCCGGACCAGGGCCACCGTGTCGACCTCCAGGAGCAGCGCGGCCGTGCAACGCTGCTCGTCCGCCCCGGGGTAGAGGACGTGCGCGGTGCCGTAGGAGGTGGAGAACGACTGTGCCTTGCCCGGGTGCTTGTGCAGCAGGAAACCGAGGTCGGTCGCCGGGTGTCCGGGCGTGCCGGTGGTGGTGATGGTCAGGAACATGCGGAGGGCCTCTCCGGCTGGATGGACGGCTGCGGTGCCGGGTACGCCGGAGCCCCCGAGGACCGTGATCCCGGGGGCTCGGCAGGACGACGCCCTCACCTTCGCACAGGGGGCCGGACCTGTGCCTTCCAATATTCGCCGCCCACTTCCCCCTGGCCGCGGCGTCGTTGTCAGGGGGCAGGAGAAACAGCCGGTACCGGCGCGGGCCCGGGCCGAGACCGCGGCCGCGGGGGTGCCGGCCGAGAGCGTCCGGGAGGCGATCAGTGGTGGAGTGGATGCCGCGGGAGGAATGGGTGAGGACGCAGCCGCAGGCGCTCCTCGCCGCGTGTGTGGTGGTGCTGGACGGCGACGGCCGCGTCCTGCTCCTGCGCTACGGCTCCGGTCAGCCGGGGGCGGGCAGTTGGTGGCTGCCCGGCGGGATGCTGGACCACGGCGAGGACCCCTGGACCGCGGCCCGGCGGGAGATGCGCGAGGAGACGGGCCTCGAACTCGAACCGGTGCCGCGGCTGATCGGTGTGGACCACCGTGTGGACGTGCTGGGCACAGGCCCGGTCCTGGACTGCTTCTTCTACGGCGGCACGCTGCCCGGCGGCGCGGACACGGCCGTGCGGCTCAGCGCCGAGCACGACCGGCACGGGTGGTTCGCTCCGGCCGATCTGCCCGGCGCACGGCTCGTCGCCGGTGCGCGGACCCTCACCGCGCTGCACGAGGCGGCGCTGAGCGCCTCGGCGGTGTGCCTGCGGGAGGGCAGTCCGTGGGCGTGACCCCACGGCCGCCCTGACCGCGAGGGGCTCTAGGAGAGCTGCGACTGCACCTGGCTGGAGATCAGTTCCAGGTGGTCCAGGTCGGACAGGTCGAGGATCTGGAGGTAGATCCGGCCGGCGCCGATCGCGGCGTAGCGGCCGATCCTGTCGACGACCTCGGCCGGGGAGCCGGCCAGTCCGTTGGCCTTCAGTTCGCCGACCTCACGGCCGATGGCGGCGGCACGGCGGGCGACCTCCTGGTCGTCCCGGCCGACGCAGACGACGAGGGCGTTGGAGTACGTCAGGTCGTCGGCGCCGCGGCCGGCCGCCTCCGCGGCTGCCCGGACCCGGCCGAACTGCCGCTCACTGTCCTCGACGGAGGCGAACGGGACGTTGAACTCGTCGGCGTACTGGGCGGCGAGCCGCGGCGTGCGGGTCGCTCCGAGCCCCCCGACGAGCACCGGGACCTTCGCCTGCGCGGGCTTCGGCAGTGCGGGCGACCCGGTGAGCTCGTAGTACGTCCCGCGGAAGTCGAAGGTCTTGCCGGCCTCCGTCGCCCACATCCCGGTGACGATGGCCAGTTGCTCCTCCAGGCGGCCGAACTTCTCCTTCGGGAAGGGGATGCCGTACGCCTTGTGCTCCTCCTCGAACCAGCCCGCGCCCAGGCCCAGTTCGACCCGGCCGCCGGACATCCGGTCCACCTGGGCGACCTGGACGGCGAGCACGCCGGGCAGCCGGAAGGTGGCGGCCGTCATCAGGGTGCCGAGCCGGATGCGCTTGGTCTCGCGGGCGAGACCGGCGAGGGTGATCCAGGCGTCGGTGGGTCCGGGAAGGCCGTCCACGTCGCCCATGTGGAGGAAGTGGTCGGAGCGGAAGAAGGCGTCGAACCCCAGGTCCTCCGTGGCCTTCGCCACGGTGAGCAAGGTGTCGTAGGTCGCCCCCTGCTGGGGCTCGGTGAAGATGCGGAGATCCATACCCCCATCCTGCACGCCGGCCGGCCGGCGCGGGGGCCTCACCGGGGCCCGCGGCCCTCCCGCCCCCGGTCGGGTGAAATCGCCTCCTTCTCCGGTGGCGCCGCCTCCCGCGCGGCCAGTTTCCGCACCATCTCGCGGACCCGGTCCCGGGACTCGTCCGCCGCGTCGATCGCCTCCATGCACTGCCAGTACATGGCCTCGTCGGCGGCCGAGCTGGCGACGCCGACGAGCGCGATGCCGGCCTCGCCGAGCAGCACGTCCAGGTTCAGCAACACCTGCCGGGCGTCGTCGAGTTCGGTGAGCCGGGCCGCCCGCAGGTCCGCCGGATCGAGGTCCGGCGCGCCGAGTACGCCGCAGCCGCGGCCCGCCAGTTCGGTCAACCCCAGTGCCTCGCCCCGCAGTTCGGGCGGTCCCGAGACGGCGAGGCGGCTGCCGATCGCCTGCGCCAGGGCCTGCGCCTGCCACACCTCGGTCACGATGGCGGGGGTCTCGCCGCTGCCCGCCAGGGCATGCCTGCTCGCCAGGATGAGCCGCACCGCGTCCATGCGCTGCCCCCGTCTGTCCCGACGTGCTGTTCGCACGTCCGCCCGAACACCCTTGTTCACTACCCAGAGTGAAGGCGCTTGGGGTGAAAGGCCAGAGGAAGGCGGAAATCTGCGGACAACAAAACGGTTTCGGCCGGATGAACGAATCCGGAGAGTGACAACGGAGGGTGGGCTTCCTCCTCTCGTCACTCCGCCGAGCCTTCCGATCCCCCAGATCCCCCCGATTCCCCCGATTCCCCCGCCTTGCCCGGCACCGGGAACCGCCGCTCGTTCCGGTCGATCTTCGCCGCCAGTGCCGCCAACGGATCGACCCCGAGCACCTCGCACAGTTGCAGCAGATACGCGAGGACGTCGGCGACCTCGTCGCGCACGCGGTGCGCCGCCTCCGGGTCGGCCATGACACCGGCGGACTCCTCCGGCGTCATCCACTGGAAGATCTCGACCAGTTCGGACGCCTCCACACTGAGGGCGGCGACCAGGTTCTTCGGTGTGTGGTACGGCTGCCAGTCGCGCGCCGCGGCGAACTCCACCAGCCGCCGCTGCAACCCGGGCAGATCCGGACGCTCGGATTCCTCAGTCACGGCACCAGGTGTACCACTGGCGCGGAACCGGGGCTCACCGGCCCGGAACCGCCGCGCCCGGCATGAGTCCGCTCACCTCGGTGCCGGGCGGCGTGAGCAGGAAGACATTGCGGTCGACGCGGTGCATCCCGCTGCTCAGCCCGAAGACGACACCGGTGCTGAAGTCCAGGACCCGCTTGGCGACCTCGCCCTCGGCGCCGGTGAGGTCGAGGAGTACCGGGACGCCCGCCATCAGGGTCTCGGCGACGTCCCGGGCGTCCGCGAACACATTGACCCGCAGGACGACGAAGCGACGGCGCGCCTCCGTCGCCGCCTCCGGAGGCACCCGGTGGTCCACCGCGGACGGCCAGGCGTCGCGTCCGCGCAGCGGGACGACCTGGGCGAGCCCCTCCCACTGCTCATCGGTGACGTCGCGCCTGTTCACCGGCGCCCCCTGCCCTGACTCGCTTGCCTCACCTGCACCACTCAATTCTTACGCCAAGTCACCCTTTCGGCCCAACAGCGACACGGTGCGCGACAAGAGGTCGCGAGAGTGTCCGAAAGAGGCATCTTCGCAACCCATATGGATCGCGAGCGGCACGCAGCTTGACCGTTTCCTGCGGGAAAGAGGCTTCTTACCGCGTTCACACCGGACTCTTCACCCCTCGCCACGCGCCGCTCACCGGATCCGATTACCGTCGCATGTCGTGCACTTGGCAGAACAACAGCTGGTGGCACCCGGTCGGCGGACACTGTCGGCGGTGTCCGCCCCGGAACCGCCGGCTCAGTGGCATCGCGTCCTGACACTGCTGGCCGTCGTCAGTCTCTTCATCGGCACCCGGACGGCGTGGACGCAGGCCGCGTCCCGGCTGCTCCCCGTCGCCGGCGTCATCTCCCTGTGCTACGCCTCGATCCTGGTCTGCGGGGTGCTGGCCCTGGTGGTCCGCCGGACGCGGTCCCTGGCCCGCGTTGACCTGTGCGTGCTGCTGACCGCGGTGACGCTCGTCCTGTGCACCTGGGTCCTGAACCACGCGGGCGGCGACGAAGCCGTCCTCACCTCGCAGGCGGCGAGGGAACTGGTCGCGGGGCACCCGGTGTACGGGCAGCCCTGGCCCTGGCTCTTCCACGGCCGCGTGGCGCTCACCCCCACCGTGTACGGCGGCTACGACTACACCTACGGCTACCCCCCGCTGTCGGTGCTGCTGACCGCGCCCCTGCTGTGGCTCGGGCACGGCGGCGCCCCCGCGACGGCGGTGAGCACGGGCGCACTGATCGTCGGCACGGTCCTCCTGTGGCGGATGCTGCCGCCCCGGTGGCGTCCGGCGGCCACCATGGTGTGCCTGGGCTTCGGCTTCCTGCCGACCTACGGGCGCCTCGGCTATCCGGCGATCCTCGCCCTGGCACTGCTGATCCCGGTGGTGGTGCGCTGGCCCCGGATCGGTGAGGGCGGGCGGCTCGGCGCGGCCGGCCTGGCCCGCGCCGCGTGCCTGGGGGCGGCGTGCGCGGCGCAGCAACTCCCCTGGTTCGTGACCCCGTTCCTGCTGGCCGGGATCTACGCGGTGCGCCGCGGCGAACTCGGCCACCGGCAGGCCCTGTCGGTGCTGCTCCGGGTGCTCGGCACCGCCGTCACCGTATGGCTGCTGGTCGACGCGTACTTCATCGTGCACGAGGCGGGCGACTGGCTGAGCGGCGTCGCGCTGCCGCTGACCCAGGGCGCGGTGCTGCACGGACAGGGCCTGGTGGACGTCTCCCTGTACTTCACCGACGGCAGCGACCGCCTGGACTGGTACTCGCATGCGAGTGTGTTCCTCGCCGCGGGCCTGCTGGCCCTGTTCGTGCTCTTCGTACGGCGGCTCGGCCCGGCGGCGACCGTGCTGCCCTGGTGCGCCTTCTTCCTGGCGACCCGCTCCCAGGACGGCTACTACCTGATGATGACCCCGCTGTGGCTGGCGGCCGTGGTCACGGCGCCGCCCTCGGAGTTCACTCGGGCCTGGCAGCCCCGGCCGCGCCCGCTGTCGGGGCCGCACCGGCGCCCGGCCCGGATCGCGGCGGCCGGGCTCCTCGTCGTTCCCGCGCTGCTCAGTGCCGCCTTGGCGGTGACGGGCAGGCCGCCGCTGGCCATGCGGGTCACGGGGGTGCAGCGGTCCTCGGCCCGGCACGTCTCCCTGCTGAGCCTCCAGGTCACCAACACCGGCGGCGTTCCCCTCACGCCCCACTTCATGCTCACCACGAGCCAGGGCGCGGGCAAGTTCTGGTCCCTGGCGAAGGGTCCGGCCACGATCCCCGGACACTCCACCGCCCGCCTCGAACTGCGGGCGCCCGGCGGCAGGTTCACCGTCCCCCGGCGCGGTGTCCGCATCCGTCTGCGCGCGTACACGGCCACCCCGCAGACGCTGTCGAGCCAGGACATCTCACTGACGGCACCGAAGCCGAAAGCGCCGAAGCCGACCGCGCCGAAGAAGGGTTGAGCGCGCGGGGGCCCGCTTCCGGTGACCCCCGCGCGCGCTCGCGCCAACCGCGAACCGCCGATGGCGCGGCGGCCGTGGTCCCGCCGCGCCACCGGACGACTAACTCGTACTGCAGGTGACCGTCGGCCAGGTCCAGGTGCCGTTGGTCTGGATGGTCACGCCCCAGTTGTTGCCGTTGCCGTTGGGTTTGGCGACCAGCACCTGCGAACTCGGATAACTCGCGCTGATGTTCCAGGTCGCGATGACCTTCTCCGGCGACGGGACGTTCATCGTCACCGTCCAGTTGCTCGAACCGCTCACCGACACGTTCAGGTTGTACCGGTCGCTCCACTGCTGACCCGCCGACAGCGTCGCGGTGCACCCACCGGTGCCACCGCCACCACCACCGCCGCCACCACCGCCGGAACCGCCGCCGTCGGGGGCCACGGCGCGGCCCGTCTGCGGGGAGATCATGCCGGAGCACAGGCCCTTGGAGGCCAGTGTCTGGGCGATCCGCGGGATCGCCGCGAGCGTGTTGGCGGGCCACTCGTGCATGAGGATGATCTGGCCGTTGCCCAGCCGGGAGACGGCCTGCACGATCGCGTCGGTGCTCGCTCCGTTCCAGTCCTGCGAGTCGACGTCCCAGATGATCTCGGTCAGGCCGTACTTGGCCTCGACCGACTTCAGCGTGGAGTTGGTCTCGCCGTAGGGCGGCCGGAACAGCTTCGGCGTACCGCCGCCCGCGGCGGCGATGGCCTGCTGGGTCCGGGAGAGTTCCGAGTCGATCTGCGACTGGCTCTGCTGGATCAGGTGCGGGTGGGTGTAGCTGTGGTTGCCGACCCACATGCCGGCGTCCACCTGGGCTCGCACCTGGGCCGGGTAGGAGGCCGCGAACTGGCCCTCGTTGAACATCGTGGCCCGCAGCCCGTTCTGCTTCAGCGCGTTGAGCAGGGCCGGGGTGCGGTCGTTGGACGGACCGTCGTCGAAGGTGAGCCCGACATAGCCGTTGCAGGTGGCGGCGTACGACGGAGCGGCTTCGACGGTGAGGGAGCCGGCCACGGCGAGCGCCGCGACGGCCAGTCCCGCGACCAGGGACCGGAGTGACGCAAGTGGTCTGGTACTCATGCGGCTTGGGACCTTTCTGAAGAGGTCTTCGGTGTCGGCCGGGTCAGCTCGTACTGCAGGAGGCCGTGGGCCAGGTCCACGTGCCGTTGGTCTGGATGGTCACACCCCAGTTGTTGCCGTTGCCGTTGGGTTTGGCGACCAGCACCTGCGAACTCGGATAACTCGCGCTGATGTTCCAGGTCGCGATGACCTTCTCCGGCGACGGGACGTTCATCGTCACCGTCCAGTTGCTCGAACCGCTCACCGACACGTTCAGGTTGTACCGGTCGCTCCACTGCTGACCCGCCGACAGCGTCGCGGTGCACCCACCGGTGCCACCGCCGCCACCGCCACCGCCGCCGCCGGAACCGCCGCCGCCGGAACCGCCGTCGCTCACGGTGACGTTGGAGTTGCCGCTGCTCTGGTAGCCCTCGGTCGCGAGGATCATGTAGTTGAAGCTGCCCAGCTTCATTCCCTTGCCCGCCCAGGCGTCGAAGTGGTTGCCGGTGGTGATGGTTCCACCGGTCTTCTTCGACTGACGGACGCTCCAGTACTGGTCGAAGGTCCGAGTGCCCTCGATGGAGGGAGCGTTGACCCGCGTCGTCTTGTAGATGTCGTACGTGCCGCCGTCGCTGGTGACGGTGCCCATGAACGTTCCGGTGGGCCGGTAGGTGCCCCAGTTGTCGACGACGTAGTACTCCACGAGCGGGTTGGTCGTCCACCCGTAGAGGGCCAGATAGGCGTTGCCGGACGGGTTGAAGCTGCCCGAGTAGTTGACCGCCTTGCGTCCGCCGGTGGCCCAGCCCTTGCCGGCCACGAAGTTGCCGACGTTGCTCCACTGAGTGCTGTAGCCGCCGCCGGAGCCGAGGTTCATGGAGACCGAGCCGCCGCCGTCGCTCCAGAACGAGTAGTAGTAGCCGTTGTTGGTGCCGGTCTGGTTCGAGGTGATGACCGTGTCGGCGCTGGCGGTGCCCGGCAAGGTCATCGCGGCCATGACAACCATGGCGGCGGCACAGAGGCTCCTGATGAACCATGTGAAGCGACCGCGTCTGCGGCCGGTCGTCCGGACGAGCGTGTTCATGTCCGTGCTTCCTCCTCGTGAAGGTGGTGGGGGGCGGGCAGCACGACAGGACCTCGCGGAACAGCCGGCTGCCAGGAGGTGACGCAGCGGTGTGAAGTGTTGAGCCGGGTCCGGCGGCTGTCAACAGTTTCGGTCAGAATTTCGAAACGTTCGCTCGACCTCGAAGTTCCAAGGAAGCATGTTTTTCCTGCTCAGAGCCGTGGAGGCGTGATTCGCCCAGGCGAGCCCGGCGAGGCCTCCAGGCGCTAGATCAACTGAAGGACCGACACCTTCGAAACTTTCGACGGCATCGGCCCAGCCCGCTACAGGCCGCCCGCAGGCGCACGCACCACCTGATGACAGTCCGTCAGATACCGGGCCGCACCGGCCGCGCCGACTCCGCCGACCAGGATCACGCCCCCGCGCTCCGGGCCGGCCGGGCCGGCCTCCAGGACCGTGGCCCGTACGGCGCCCGACGCGATCTCCACCAGCACGGTGCGCGCCCCGCCGGGGTCGGGGAGGGTGACCTCCAGCGAGGCGTCCGGTTCCGTCCGGGCCACGGCGGCGCACCACACCGCGACCGTGGCCGGGTCCCAGCCGCCGGGCACCTCGACGGGCACGGTGCCGGCCGGACCCCGCAGCGACAGCCGGCCCGCCGGCCGAGCGCCGCGCTCGGCGGCCGCACGCCACAGCGTGTCCAGGTCCGCCGCGTGCACGGTACGGCCGACCCGGTCTCCGAGCAGGTATCCCGCGGACAGCCAGGCCCGGACCCGCAGTCCCGATCCGGGCCCCAGGAGTCGTTCGGTCCGCGCCGCGCGGGCGGCCAGGACCGAGCGCCCGGGCGGGGCAAGGACGTCCTCCCAGCGCGGTACGGAACGGCCCGCGCCGCAGGCTCCGCACATCGTGGCTCCCTCCTGTCAGGGCTTCACGGCATGATGTCGCCGCTGTTGGGTCCGAGGGTCTGCCCCACGTAGAGGTTGCCGCCCGGATCACTGGCCAGCAGCACGGCGGTGGGGGCTACCTCCGCCGGGACCCCGAACCGGCCGAGGGGCAGCTCGGCCTGCTTGGCCTGCTTCCAGTCCTCGCTGATCCCCTCCACCAGCGGGGTGAACACCGGGCCCGGAGCGATGGCGTTGACCAGCACCCCGTGCGGGGCCACCTCACGGGCGAGGGCCTTGGTCAGCCCGATGACGCCGGCCTTGGCGGCCGAGTAGTGCACGAGGCCCTCGCCCCCCTTGATGCCCAGCTGGCTGGCGATGTTGATGACCCGGCCGCTGCCGCGGGCGACCATGTGCGGGACCGTCCACCGGCAGCACAGGAAGACGCTGCGCAGATCGATCGCGATCATCTCGTCCCAGGTCTCGACGTCCATCTCGACCAGCGGGACCTCCGTGAGGATCCCCGCCGAGTTGACCAGGATGTCGGGCACGCCCAGGGCGGCCGCACAGCTCTCCACCATGTGCCGGGTCTGCTCCGCGTCGGCCACGTCGACGACCGCGGTGGCAGTCTTCGTGCCCTGCCGCGCGTAGCGCTCGGCCAGGGCGGCGAGCCGGCCGGCGTCGCGGTCGGCCAGGAAGAGCCGCGCGCCCTCGGCCGCGTAGGCGTCGGCGATCGCCGTGCCGATGCCGCTCGCCGCGCCGGTCACCAGGGCGACCTGATCCTGGAGCACACCCATGCCGTTCACCTTTCCGCGCTGTTCCGTGTCCTGCCGCCGCGCCGTCACTCCGGCCACCGGACCGTCAGACCGCCGTCCACGACCAGTTCCCGGCCGGTGATGTACGCGGCGTCGTCGCTGGTGAGGAAGCGGATGGCGCGGGCGACCTCGTCGGCGTGGCCCACCCGGCCCGCCGGGATGCTCCGGCCGGCCCGCTCCAGCCCCGCGCGGCCCAGCGAGTTGGCCTCGTCGAGCGACTGCGGGGTCTCGATCAGGCCGGGGATGACGGTGTTGACGCGGATGCCGCGCGGGGCGAGTTCGGTCGCCAGCGAACGGCACAGCCCCAGCACCCCGCTCTTGGCGGCGGCGTAGTGGGCGTGGTCGTCCCAGCCGTAGACCCCGCCGGCGATGGAGGAGACCGCCACCATGGCACCGGGGCCGGTCATCACCGCGGCGGCGGAGCGGAAGGTGCGCAGCACCCCGGTCAGGTCGACCGAGAGCATGTCGTTCCAGGCGTCGTCGTCGAGTTCGGCCAGGGCGGCCCGGCGCAGCACTCCGGCTCCGGCGACGGCGATGTCCAGCCGCCCGTACGTCTCCACGGCGGACCGGGCCAGGGCGTCGACCTGCCCGCTGTCCCGGACGTCGACCGCGACCGCGGTGCACCGGCCGCCGACGGCCTCGACCAGCCGTATGGTCTCCTCCGCGCTGTGCGGGTCCTTGGGGTAGAAGCCGACGACGCTGTCGGCCCCGGCGCGCGCGTACGCCACGGCCAGGGCGCGGCCGATGCCGCTCGCGCCGCCGGTGATGACGGCCACCTTGCCGGCCAGCCCGTCGTCGCGGACCGGTGCGGTGTGTTCGCTGGAGGGCATGTCCTGCCTTTCGTGGGTTTTCCGGTGCGTGGCGGGTGTGGGCCGCCACGCACCGGAAGAGGGAGGGGAAGGGAGGAGGGGCTGCTCAGGCGGCGGGCGTCGCGGCCGCGGGGGCGGACTCCTCGTCCGCGTCCTGGCTGACGTTGCGGGCGCCGAGCATCAGGACGCCGGAGATGAACATCCCCAGGGCGCCCGCGAGGAACGCGGCCATGGTGGCGCTCGCACCGATCCCGATGATGGCGCTGAGCAGCGCCGAGCCGACGATCGCGCCCACCGGGCCCATCACGTGGGCGGTGTTGGAGCCGATCCCACGGACCCGGGCGGGGAACGACTCGCCCATGTAGAACACCATGGCGGAGTACGGGCCGAGGAGGAAGAAGAGCCCCAGGGCGTACATCGGGATGACGTACGCGCTGCTGTTCGGCCCGAAGAGCATCGCCGTCATCACGATGCCGCCGATGCTCCAGCCGACGATGATGGTCGTCCGCCGGCCGATCCGGTCACCGAGGTACCCGTGGAAGAGGTAGCCGAGGAAACCGGCCAGGTTGGCCAGGATCAGCACGACCAGCGCGCTGGAGAACGAGACGCCCTTGCCGTCGGTGAGGATCGTGGTGCCCAGCACCGAGAAGACCTGGATGCCCATCCAGTTGAACAGCCACGCTCCGGACAGGCACAGGGTGTGGCGGCGCAGGTCCGGGGCGAAGAGCTGGCGCAGACCGGACTCGTCGTCCCGGGTGATGTCGAGGCTGTAGAGCTCCGCCAGCCGGGCCGCGTCGGCCTCGCGCCCGTCCTTGCGCAGCTCCCGCGTCCGCTTCAGGGCGACGAAGGAGGGCGACTCACGGAGCCTGGACCCGGCGACGATGATGACCACCACCGGGAAGGTGGCGAGGAGGAAGATCCAGCGCCAGCTCATCACCGGCAGCAGCACGGCGGCGAACGCCGACGCGAGCAGCGCGCCGACCGGCCAGCCGCTCTGCACCAGGCTGAACATGAAGCCGCGGCGCCGGCTCCTGCCGTACATCTCGTTGAGGTAGACGCTGTTGACGACCTCCTCGGAGTAGCCGAGGCCGGAGATGGCCCGGACACCGATGAGGGAGGCGGCGCCGCCGACCAGGGCGGTGAAGCCGGAGGAGAGCGCCGCGCCCGCGGTGGTGACGATCAGGCTGGGCTTGCGGCCCCAGCGGTCCAGCATCGGCCCGACCAGCAGCGAGACGACGAAGGTGCCCACCGTCACCCCGGTCGCGATGGCCGTGGCCTGTCCGGTGCTCCAGCCGAACGTCTCGGATATCTTCGGCAGCAGGGTGCCGAAGAGCACGAAGTCGTAGACCGAGAAGACCCAGGCCAGGAAGCACACCACGGTGGTGGTGGTGATGGTGCGCCGGCTGAGGGCCGGGGGGCCCTTGAAGAGGACCTCGTCCGAGGGTGCGCCGCCGCGCGGCCAGTCTCTCTCGTGGACGGTCTGCTGCTCCTGCGTGGTGGTCATCTGCTGTCGCCCTTCTGACGCGGGTTGCGGGCGGCGAAGTCGTCCGCGATCTGGTCGAAGGTCACCCAGCGGACGCCTTCGTGGGAGTTGATGTGGTCGATCAGCCGCTCCAGCATCAGCAGCACCTGCGGGCGGCCGGCCACGTCGGGGTGGATGGTCATGGTGAAGGCGGCGTGGTCCATCTCCCGGTGCACCCAGTCGAACTGGTCGCGCCACATCTGCTCGATGTCACGGGGGTTGACGAAGCCGTGGCTGTTCGGGCTGGCCTTGATGAACATCATCGGAGGCAGGTCGTCGAGGTACCAGTTCGCCGGGATCTCGATGAGGTCCGTCTCCCGGCCGCGCACCAGCGGCTTCATCCAGTCCTCGGCCGACCGGCTGTAGTCGATCTTCGTCCAGGAGTCGCCGACCCGCACGTAGTACGGCTCGAAGTCCCGGTGCATCAGCGAGTGGTCGTACTTGATCCCGCGTTCGAGGAGCAGTTCGTTGGTGACGGGGCTGAACTCCCACCAGGGGGCCACGTAGCCGGTCGGGCGGCGCCCGGAGCGGGTCTCGATCAGCTCGATGCAGCGGTCCAGGACCGCGGCCTCCTGCTCGCGGCTCATGGCGATCGGGTTCTCGTGGCTGTAGCCGTGCACGCCGATCTCGTGGCCGGCGGCGACACAGGCGTCGAACTCCTCCGGGAATGTCTCGACGGAGTGGCCGGGCCAGAAGAACGTCTGGGTCAGGCCGCGGCGCCGGAACAGCTCCAGCAGGCGCGGCACGCCGACCTCGCCCGCGAACAGCCCGCGGGAGATGTCGTCGGGCGAGTCCTCGCCCCCGTAGGAGCCGAGCCATCCGCCGACGGCGTCTACGTCCACACCGAAGCCGACGAGGATTTCCTTGGTCATCGAAATCTCCTTGCTCTTGCTGGGGTTGGTTGCTGCGTGGGGGGATCGGAAGGGGTCGGGGGACGGGGACGGGGACGGGTCGGGGAGTCGGAACGGGGAGGGGTCGGGGGACGAGGAACGGGGAGGGGTCAGGGAGTCGGAACGGGTCGGGGAGCCGGGAGCTCAGGCGGCCGGGGAGCGGTCATGAGCCGGTGCCGGACGACAGGTCCCGTCCGGCGAGCCAGGCGCGGACGGCTGCGGCCGGCGACCGTCCGGGTACCGTGCTCGCGGCGGCCAGAAGCAGCCGGGCCTGCCAGGGGCTGAGATCGCCGGCGAAGATCGCGCCGACCCGTTGCAGTTCGGCTCCGCCGCCCGCGTAGAGGGGTTCGACCGGGCCCGAGTGCACCCGTGAGCAGATGAGCACCGGGTGGCCCGCCGCCACGGCCTCGGCGACCGCCTCCACCAGCTCCGGTCCGGCGTTGCCCGCGCCGACCGCCGCCACCACGACCCCCGCCGCGCCCGCGGCCAGGCTCGCCCGGACGAACAGCCCGTCCGCCCCGGGGTAGGCCGGCACCACGTCCACCCGGGGCAGCCGGGGCAGGTCGAGGTCGAGGGGCAGCCGCGGGCTGGGCGCGGGCTGCCACAGCGGGACCACCCGCCGGCCCACCACGCGCAGCGCGGGACCGCGGCCGGGTGCCGTGAAGGCGTGCGCCGACATGGTGTCGCTCTTGCGCACCCCGCGGGCGGGGAAGGCAAAGCCGTCGAAGACCAGCAGCGTGCCGTGCCCGCGGGCGGCGTCGTCGGCGGCCACGGCGAGGGCGTCGCCCAGGTTGCCCGGACCGTCGGCGGCACGGTCGTCGAACGGGCGCTGCGCACCGGTCAGCACGATCGGCCGCGGGTCGTCGAAGGCCAGGTCGAGCAGGAACGCGGTCTCCTCCATGGTGTCGGTGCCGTGCGTCATCACCACCCCGTCGGCGCCGTCGCGCAGTGTGCCGCGCACCTCGCGGGCCAGCGCCAGCAGGTCGGCGGTGTCGAAGGCGTAGCTGCCCCGGGTGACCACGTCGCGCGTGCTCACCTCCGCGCCTTCCGGCAGCGGGCCGACCGACGCGACCAGTTCTGCCGCGAGCACGGTCGCCCGGCGGCCCTCCGCCCCGGACCGGCTCGCGATGGTGCCGCCGGTTGCCACGACCTCGATACGACGCATGGACCCTCTCTCCGCAATCGATTGCGGAGAGGCTATGCAAACGATTGCGGCGGGTCAATGGGTTGCCGCACACTTGTCTGGCCGGACGGTTCGGGGATGTGCGAAGCTCAAGGGCGCGACGCGGGGGCACTGCGAGTTCCGGCAGGAGCCCGGCGAAACCCGGGAAGCGTCGGGGAGCACCGAGAAGGACCCGGACGAAACGAGAAGAGGGGCAACCAGCGTGGATCGGCAGGGAGCGCGGGCGGGGGCCGGTGCACAGACCGGTCGTGCCCCGGTCACACTGGCCCGGATAGCCCGGCAGGCGGGGGTCCACGTCTCCACGGTGTCACGGGCACTGAGCCCGGACGAGAGCGTACGGAGCGGGGTGGCCGCCGACACCGCCACGGTGATCCGCGCACTCGCCGAGGAACTCGGCTACCAGCGGGACCCGGCCGGGGCGGCGCTGCGCACCGGCCGCTCCCGGATGCTGGGCGTACTCGTCCCGAGGCTGACCGACATCGTGCTCGCCACCGTCTACGAGGGCATCGACACGGCCGCGGCGGCCGCCGGCTACCACACCGTGGTCGCCAACACCGCCGACGACCCGGAGTTGCAACGGCGGCGGGCCGACGCCCTGCTCGCCCGGCGCGTCGACGGCCTGGTGCTCGGCGACGCCCGCTCCGACACCGACCTCGTCGCCGAGCTTGCCCGCCGACGCGTCCCCCTGGTGCTGGTGTCGCGCCGGCTGCCGGGACGGGTCTCGGTGACCACCGACGACATCCTCGGCGGGCGACTGGCCGCGGAGCACCTGCTGGAACTCGGCCACCGCAGGGTCACGGTGGTGGCCGGCGAGCCCTACGCCAGTACCGGCGCGGAGCGCACCCAGGGCTTCCTCGACGCCTTCGCCGAGGCGGGCCTGCCGGTGCCCGCAAGCCATGTCGTGCCGTCCCGCTTCGACGTGCCCGGCGGCCGGGCGGCGGCCGAGCGGCTGCTGGCCCTGCGCCCGCGGCCCACCGCCGTCTTCGCGGTCAACGACTTCGCGGCGATCGGCGTGATGGCGGCGGTCCGGGACGCGGGCCTCACGGTCGGCCGGGACGTGGCGATCGTCGGCTACAACGACGTCCCCCTGGCGGCGGCCCTCCCGGTCTCCCTGACCTCCGTGAGCTCCCCGATGTACCGGATGGGCGAGGTGGCGGCGACGACCCTGGTCGCCATGCTGAACGGCAAGCAGGGCCGCTCCCGGCGGCTGCGCCCCGCGCTAGTGGCCCGCGCCTCGACCCTCGGCGGCACTCTGCTCACCCCGGAGGGGTGACGCGGTACGGGGCCCCGCCTCGGGGACGGGCCCGCGGCCCGCGACCGTGCTCCCCCGCGACCGCAGCACCCCCGCCGTCGCCGCCGCGACGACACAGCAGGTCACGGGGAGGAAGAAGGTCAGGTTCAGCGGCACCAGGCGGGTGAGCCAGCCGATGACGGCCGGTCCCGCGAGCATGCCCAGGTAGCCGAGCCCGGCGACCTTGGAGACGTTGGCGCCGGCGGCGTCGGCGTCGGCGTGTCCGGCGGCGCTGAAGAGCTGGGGAACGCAGCCGGAGAGCCCGGCACCGAACAGCCCCCAGCCGGCCAGGGCGAGCGGCGTCCACGGCGACAGGGCGGCCGCCGCCATGCCGACGGCGGCGACCGAGGCTCCGTAGCGCAGGATCGCGGCGGGGCCGAAGCGGGCCGAGACGCGGTCGGCGAGCAGACGGCCGACGGTCATCGTCGCGGCGAACGCGCCGTAGGCGAAGGCCGCGGTGCTGTCGGAGGCGCCTAGGACGGTCCGCAGGTGCAGCACGCTCCAGTCGTTGGCGACGCCCTCGCACAGCATGACCATCAGCGCGAGGACGGCCAGGATCCAGATACGGGTGCGCGCCCGGTCCGCCTGCTCGCCCTGCCCGCCGGACCCGGCCGTGGACTCGGCCCCGGCATCCGCGCCCGGTCCCGCGACGCTGGACGCGGCGGAGGGCAGCAGACCGGGGGCGGCGCACACGGAGGCCACCACTCCCAGCGCTGCGGCCGTGCCGAGCGTCGCCCCCGGGGTCCAGCCCGCGCTCGCGACGGCGGCACCCGCGAGGGCGGCCACCACGCCGCCGACGGAGAACGTGGCGTGGAACGCGGACATCACCGGGCGTCCGTACGCCTTCTCGACCTGGACGGCGTGGGCGTTCATACTCACGTCCAGGCAGCCGTTGCCGAACCCGAGCGCGATCAGGGCGGCGGCGAGCATCCACGGCTGGGAGGCCAGTCCGGGCAGTACCAGGGCGGCGCTGCACAGCACGCCCGAGGCGGGCACGACGATCCGGGTGCCGAGGCGGTCGGCGACCGGCCCGGCCAGCTGCATCCCCACGAAGGCGCCCGCTCCGAGCAGGAGCAGGAAGCCGCCCAGGACGGCGTGACTGACGCCGACGCGGTGCTCGATGGCCGGGATCTGCACGATCCACATCCCCAGCAGGGTCCCGTTGAGGATGAAGTACGCGAAGGTCGCCAGACGCGCGACACGAAGGGATCGCTCCATGGTACGAACGTATCGAACATTCTGCTTGTTTGAAAAGGGTTCCTTCTCACAGTATTTCTGTTTGGCAGCGCATGGTGTTCAATCACGGCCATGGGGAACATGGACCGCCTGAGGCAGATCACGGACGCGGTGCGGGAGGCGGGCAGCCTCGGCGTCGGCCGGCTGGCCGAACTGACCGGGGCCTCGGAGATGACCGTACGCCGAGATCTGGAGACCCTGGCGGCCCAAGGCGTGCTGGAGCGCTACCGGGGCGGCGCCCGGACCCTGCTGCTGCGCGGCGAGGAGCCCCCCTTCACCCTGCGCGCGCAGGAGGGCACGCGGGCCAAGGAGCGCATCGGCGCGGAGGTGGCCGCGCTGATCGCCGACGGGGAGACGGTCGTCCTCGACAGCGGCACCACGTGCCTGGAGGTCGCGAGGGCACTGCGCGGCCGGCGGGTGACCGTGATGCCACTGTCGCTCCAGGCCGTCAACGTGTTCGCCGACGGCCCCGGGCAGACCACCCTCCTCGTGCCCGGCGGGCGGCCCCGACCGGGCGAGGGGGCCCTCACCGGCCCCCTGACCCTGTCCTCGCTGGCGGCGCTGCGCTTCGACACCGCCGTCGTCGGCTGCTGCGGGCTCAATGCGCAACAGGGCCTCACCGCCTACGACTTGGACGACGCTGCGGTGAAGCGGGCGGCGATCGACTCCGCCCGGCGCGTGCTCGCCGTGGCCGACGGCAGCAAACTCTCCCGCACGGCACACGCCTTCGTCGTACCGGTCGCGCGACTGCACACCCTCGTCACCGACGAATCCGCGCCACCCGACGAGGTCGAGGCGTTGCGCGCCGCGGGCACCGCCGTCAACACCGCACGGTAGGAGTGACGTTGACCAGCCGTATGACGCTCATCTCGCCCGCGACGAGCCCGTCGCTGCGGCAGGCCCGGTTCGACGACGGCGACTCGCTCGACAACGGCGGTGCGGCCAAGGCCCGTTCGGCGGCAGGATCGCTGCCCGCGGCCGCCCGGGTGCTCCTGTCCCCGAGCGTGCGCTGCCGGGAGACGGCCTCGGCGCTCGGTCTCGACGGCGTGCCGGCGGCCGAGTTGGCGGGTCTGGACGCGGGTCGCTGGCGGGGCCGGACCCTGGAGGAGGTGATGACCACCGAGCCGGAGGCGGTGGGCCGCTGGCTCGCCGACCCCGACTGCGCGCCGCACGGCGGCGAGTCGGTGCGGGACGTGTGCGAGCGGGTCGGCCGTCGGCTGGACACCGCGCGGGACACCGGCGGCCGTACGCTCGCCGTGGTCGAGCCGGAGGTCGTACGGGCCGCGATCGTCCATGTGCTGGACCTGCCCCTGGCCGGCTTCTGGCGGCTGGACGTACCGCCGTTGACGGCCACGGAGCTCAGCGGACGGGCCGGCCGCTGGAATCTGCGACTCGGGCAGCCGTTGGCGGCGCCCTGACCGAACGCGACAGGCCCCCCGGACCATTCCGAGGGGCCCTGTCGTGCGCGCTGAAGGGTGCTCGTGCGGACTGAAGGGGTTCAGTGCGCGGCCGGCACCGCCTGTACGGACGCGGCGGTCGCCGGCCGGGGGTTCAGCAGCCGCTCGGCCAACTCGCCGAAGACCAGCCCGAACCCGCCCCACAGGACGGCCTGGATGGCCAGCGCGGAGAGCCGGAACCGCCACAGCACGGTGGCCGGGAAGTGCGACGGCACCTCGTTGACGGCGGGCAGGAAGGCGTACGCCAGCCCGATCACCACGGCGAAGGCGGCCACCGCGGTCATCGTCGCGTACCACGTGCCCAGCGCGGGCGCGAGGCGCTTGCCAAGGATGGTGGCGGCGATCGCGAGGAGGATGCTGAGCAGCATCATCAGGAAGTACAGCGTCGTGCGCTTGCCGATGGTGTCTCCCTCACCGACCGCGGGCGGGTTGGCCGGGTACTTCAGGAACGGCACGACGTACACGGCCAGCAGCGCGCAGCCGGACAGCAGCAGCGCGGTCGCCCGCGGGGAGAAGCGGCCCACGCGGCCCAGCGCGAAGCAGAAGGCGAGCGCGGCGATGCCGCCGAAGGCGACCCCGTAGACGAGGATGCCGGTGGCCAGACCGGCGGTGGACTGGAGGGAACGGGAGACGACTTCGACCTCGTCATGGGAGTGGGAGTGCCCGTGGGCGTGCGCCTCCTCGAAGCCGATCGCCTTGTCGACGAACGGCTCCCCCAGGAAGTAGGCGACGACGAGGGCGAGCACACCGGCGGCGAGGCCGGCGAGCATGCCCCGCACCAGGAGGTTTCTTACCGTTGCGGAGTTCATGGGCGTGCGGCGTCCCCCGGCTCAGTGGCAGGGGAAGCCGAGCAGGTGGCGGGCGTCGTGCACCCACTCGTGGACGTCCGTGCCGCTGAACACGGAGGTGGCGCCCTGCTCGGCGCCGACGAAGTACAGCAGGACCAGCATGAGAACGCCGAAGAAGACCGCCCAGGGAGCTATCGCCTTCAGCGGCAGCGGGGCGGGGGCGGCGGTGGCAGTCGGCTGGGCGACGGTCTGCGCCATGGCAGAACCTCCTCTGGGAGTTCGCGTCCCATCTCGGTGGTGCACAGGACGACAGCCACGGGTCTGACTCACGAACGCCCGGAGGCGTTCGCATACAGTGGCGCGACCGTGCCGGATTCCCACCGGCTTCCGTCTCGCCGTCGTCGATATCGGACAGACCGTATCGCGTGCCGCCCGCCCGGCCAAGACCGCGATCTCGGACGTGATCTTCTCCACCGAGAGGTTTCGACTCGCGCACGGCCATCTCACCATCCGGAGCAATCGAAGCGCTGTGACAGGATGCGCGGGCGGGCTCCGGAGCGCCACCGGACTGCGTTCCACCGCCCGCCGCGCCACCCGATCCGCCCGCACCACCCCGGAGGGACGAGCCCCGTGCTCACGTCGTACGCCAGCCACTTCGACACACCCGCCGGGTACCTGGACTTCGCACGCTTCGGGCCGCCGTCCCGGGACGCCGTCACCGCCACCGCGCGAGCACTGGAGGCATCGGCACACGCCGACCACACCACCGTGGACACGCTGATGCGCGCGGAGGAGACCGCGCGGGACACGGCCGCCCGCCTCGCGGGCACCGACGCACGGCACACCGTGCTGCTCCCGAACGCGTCGACCGGTCTGTTCCACGCCGCGCTCGGCGTACGGGAGGGCGTGGTCCTCGCGCCGCGCACCGACTTCCCCGCCAACCACTACCCGTGGCGGCGCAGCGCGGACCTGGGCCGGGCCACGCCGCGCTGGCTCGATCCCGCGCCCGGTTCCGGAGTCACTCCCGACCTGGTCCGCGCCGCGCTGACCGACGACGTCGTGGCCGTGTCGGTCAGCGCCGTGGACTTCCGCACCGGCTTCCGCGCCGACCTGGCGGCGCTGCGCGAGGCGATCGGACCCGACCGGCTGCTGATCGTGGACGCCATCCAGGCGTTCGGTGTCGCAGCTCTGCCCTGGGACGCCGCCGACGTGGTGGTCGCGGGCGGCCAGAAGTGGCTGCGCGCCGGATGGTCGACCGGCTTCGCCACGCTGTCCGACCGCGCCCTGCAATCCCTTGAGCCGGTCCTCACCGGCTGGACGGGTGTGGAGGACGTCGGCCTCTTCGACGGAGCCGAGCACCCGCCCGCCCCGGACGCCCGACGGTGGTCGATCACCAATCTGAGCCCGGTGACGGCCGCCGCGTTCGCGGCCGCGCTGGAGCTCGTCGAGCGGCACACCGTCACCGCGATCGAAGCCGCGATCGCCGTCCGGATCGCCGAACTCACCGAGACCGTCGAGGCGTACGGCGGCCGCGTCCTCTCCCCCACCGACCCGGCGCGGTGCGCGGGCATCCTCTCCTTCACCCTGCCGGCCCACGATCCGTCCCTCGTCGCCAAGGCGCTGCAGGCGGAAGGCGTCACCCCGACCGTGCGCACCGACTCCCTCAGGCTCTCCCCGCACGCCTCGACCCCACCGGAGGCAGCCGAACGGGTCGGGGCCGCGCTGTCGTCCCTGGGTGACTGAACCCTCGGCCGATCTCTTGCGGTCGAACTCGTAAGCCCTCCTCACAGCGCGCACTCGGCCCAGACCGTCTTGCCGGGGCCGAGGCGGTCGCGTACGCCCCAGTCGGCGGCGAGCGCGTCGACGAGGACCAGGCCACGGCCCCCGTCCTGGTCCGGTCCGGGAGCCATACGCGCCGGTCGGGCGGGATGGGTGTCGGTCACCTCGATCCGGACGACGTCCCGGCCCTCCTCGAGGAACAGGGCGAGGGCGAAGTCCCGCCCCGGGACACGGCCGTGGAGAACGGCGTTCGCCGCGAGCTCCGCGACGACGAGCACGACGGTGTCATGCCCTTCGGTCCCGTGGGGACGCCCCCACTCGGTGAGCTGGTGCGCGGCGAGCAGCCGGGCGAGGCGGGCACCGCGCCGGGTGGCGGAGAAACGCTGCGCGAACGTGCGTGTGGGGGTGGTGGATTCGTGGTTCAGGGCTGGCATGCGGGCCAGGGTGCCGCCAGTTGACGGCCCGTCGGCAGGTCCGGCGCTGATACAGATCACGTTGTACTGGTTCACGCACCGGACCGGGTCGGTCGCTGTGCGTGAGCATTGATCGGTCTGGCGTGGCGCAGCCCGGACGACGAACGGTACGGCACGGGTACGGCCCGGTGGCACAGGGGAAGGCGGCTGCGATGACGACGGACAACGGTGGCGGGGCGGGCGGGGGCTGCGAGCCGGAACTCTCCGACAGCCTGAGGACCTTCGGCGCGGTCCTCAAGGCCCTCCGGGAGGAAGCCGGCCTGACACAGGAGCAGTTCGCCCCGCTGGTGCGCTACTCACCCGCGTACGTCGCCAAGATCGAGCAGGGGAGGCGTTTCCCGCCGAGGGAACTGCTGAAGCGGTCGGACGAAATCCTGGGCGCGGTCGCGTCACGGGTGCTGGAGGCTGCGGCGAGGAGCCTGACGCGGAAGGCGGGACTGGCGTCGTGGTTCCGGCAGTGGGCGGGGGTCGAGGAGGATGCGATCTCGCTGTTTGCGTACGAGTGCGCTGTCATCCCGGGCCTGCTTCAGCCCGAGCCGTACATTCGCGCCCTCTTCGAGCGGCGCTTGCCGCCGCTGTCCGAGGAGCAGTTCGAACAACAAGTCACGGCCCGGCTCGAACGCCAGCGCCTCCTGCGGGAGCGGCCGAACAGCACATTCAGCTTCATCGTCGAGCAGGCTCTGCTGGAACGCTGCTTGGCCGGTGTTGACGTGACACGAGTGCTGCTCGACAACCTGCTTGATGTGGGCCGTCTCCGCAACGTGGAGATCCAAGTCATGCCTCTGGTCCAAGAGGATCACGCAGGCTTCGAAGGCCCTCTCTATCTCGCTGAAACAAGCCGAGAACCGATGGGTCGGCTACGTGGAAGCCCACGACTGCAGCATGCTCGTCACCGACACAAAAGCCGCAAGCGCCATGCTTCAGCGCTATGGCAAGATGCGTTCACAGGCACTGAGCCATCAGGCGACCGCGAGCCTGCTGAAGCAGATGCGAGGAGCGCTATGAGGACCACCGAACTTGCTTGGTTCAAGAGCAGCTACAGCGGCGGTGGAGGCGGCAACTGCGTAGAGGTCGCCCTGCGCCCCGGCGCCGTTCTCGTCCGGGACTCGAAGGACGCGGACAGGCAGGAGCTGGCCGTCTCCCCCGACGCCTGGTCGGCGTTCACGGCACTGGCGGCCGACGCGCACCTCTGAGCCTCCGGTCAGGCATGTCGCAGGGCCCGGCCGTCACATCGGCCGAGCCCTGCGAAGCACGCGCACATGCGAGTCAGGTCACCATCGATACCAACGGCCTCGGCCACCGCCGGCGGTGGTCGAGCGCATGACGAAGCCGAGAAGCCACAGCACCAGGACGGCGATGGCGACCCACCAAAGAATCTTGATGGCGAAGCCGACACCGAAGAGAATCAGCGCAAGAAGCAGAACGAGCAGCAGGGGAACCATGTTTATCAACCTCCTGTCCCCCGACTGCCCCGCAATGTCAATGGCATTCCGCAATGGTGTCTCGTTTATGAAGGGAAAACCGGGGCACGAGCCGTTTGGAGCGCGGGTGGTGCCCGTGAGACCACGGAATGGGTTATCGGACTTCCTTGACTCAGGAAGCGGCCCGAGGACGGGGGTGAGAGCATCCGCCTCATGACCGACGCGGAAGGCCGCGCTGGCCGGTGGTCGGCGGCGCTGCGCCGAACGCCGGTGGCGGTCTGGGACGACGACGTCACGGACTGGGCCGCCGCTTTGACGTACTACGCGGTCCTGGCCCTGTTTCCGGTGCTGCTGGTGATCCTCTCGATTGTGGGACTGACCATTCCGACGGCCAGACCGGAGGTCATCGACCGCTTGTCGCAGGCCGCTCCGGTGGCGTCCCGCGCACTGCTGCGCAGCACCCTGCGGCAGATGGCCGAACAGTCGTCAGCGGCATGGACGCTGATCTTTCTCGGCGGAGCGGGAGCCCTGTGGTCGGGATCCAGCTATCTGAGCGTCTTCCGCCGGGCGTTGCACGCCATGCACGGCGTCAGCGCACGTCGGCCGGTCTGGCGCACCGCCCCGCGCATCGTCGCCACGGCCCTCGTCCTGATCTCGCTGCTTCTCACGACCACCCTGGCGTTGTTCCTCACCGGCAGCCTGACCCGGCGTCTGGGCCGGGCGCTGGACCTGGGTACCGGGCCGCAGGCCGTCTGGGGTGCGCTGCGATGGCCCGTCGTGGCCGCGGTCGCCGTCGCCCTGGTGCTCGTGCTGTACCGTTCGGGCCCCGCGCCTTCCCGCCCTGTGCGGAAGATGGCCCCCGGCGGCACCTTGGCGGTAGGACTCCTGTTGGCCGTCTCGCTCGGCTTCGGCGTCTACACCTCCCACGCCAGCACCTATCACCGTCTGTACGGCTCACTGGCGGGCGCCGTGGTCTTCCTGGTCTGGCTGTGGCTGGCCAACCTGGCTCTTCTGGTCGGCGCTCAGTTCAACGCGGAACTGGCGAAGTCCGCTCAAGGGAAAGAAGCCGGGTGAAAGCCTGGACGAGCTGTTCGACGGTGGGCGCGCCTGCGAGGCCGCCAGGCGTCGACTAGACGCGGCAGGTCAGGCCGTATGTCTCAGTGGCGGCGGGGAATGGATCCCGGCCGTCGATGCGAATCGTGGGAGAGCCGGGGAAGTGCGATGCCCGGGCTTCCTCATCCGTTTCGACGGCGCCGGAGCTACCTCATCAGGGACACCTCCCTGGGCAAGAAGGGCACCCTGATCAACAAGTCGGCGGTCCTGGAGCGCGCGGTCGTCGACGCCCTCCGCGAGAAGCCGACGGCCGGGAAGTCGTCGACGACGACCTGACCCCGACAGGGGCCAGGTTTTCTCAGCGGCCGGCCTCTTCAGGAATCCTCGTCGCCTCGGTCTTCGGTAGACCGCTCGTCGACCATCGTGACCAGGGCCGAGGCAACGCGGGCGACAGCGGGGTCGTCGTCCTGGGCCAGTTGGCGAAGGACCTCCTGCGCGGATGTCCCCGACAGCTCGACCAGCGCCTGGGTCAGACGTATCCGCGTCGCGGAGCCGGCGGTGGGCGTGGCGAGTTCGTCGACCACCGCCGTCATGATCCGGTCCGCGCACGCGGGGTCCTGGGACAGCGTTCCCAGGACCTCCGCCGCTTCGACGTCGTTGCAGCCCTCGACCACCATGCCGACGAGCGTCGGCACGGCCTCGGTCACGCCACGCCTGCCCAGCGCCGGAGCGGCATACCTGCGCACCCTCGTGTCCGGGTCCCCGAGCGCGTCCGCGAGCACCGCGGTCGCGCCCGGGGCCTCTGCCATCTCGGCGATCGCCAGCACCGCGCGTCGCCGGATGTCGACGTCCTCCGAATGCGCGCCGGCGGCCAGTGCCGCCACTCCGTCGCCGCCCGACCGGGCGAGCGCCCAGCGCAGGGCGCCCGCGACATTGGGGTCGGATTCGGTGAGGACCGCCCCGGCCAGCAGCTCGGCGGGAAGCGGTACGCCCTCCGGCCGGGCCAGGACGGCCTGCTGCCTGCGCGCGGCACTGGTCGAGTTGAGCCCCTGCATGAGCTCGACGATGCGCAGGACGTCCTGCCAGCCGGTGGGCGCCGACGCGTCGACGGCGCGGAGCCGGTCCAGCAGCTCCCGTTCCCGCTCCAAGCGGTCTTCCGTCCATCGGATGAGGTCGCTGACCAGGGCGGACGGTGTGAAGGCCGGGTCCTCCAGCGCGCGCCCGATCTGCTTGAGCGAGAGCCCGAGGGACCGCAGGCTCTCCACGTGGAAGATCCTGCGGACGTCCTCGGCGGAGTACTCGCGGTAGCCGCCGACGGTGCGACCCGTCGGCCGCACCAGCCCGAGGGCGTCGTAGTGCCGGAGCATCCGGGGGCTCACCCCCGAGTGGCGGGCCACATCACCGATCAGCATTCCGCGGTCTCCACGGCAGCGGCTCGTTCCGGGCCGAGGCTCACCACTCGCTTCGCCTCGTCGACGGCCGCGTCGAAACCGGTCTCCGGATTCCGCCGGAGCAGCTCGGTGGCACCGGCGTGCGCGGCCACCGCCGGGTCGGGACTCGCCGCGGCCTTCTCCAGGGCGGGCCCGGTCACATCGCCGAGGTCGACGAGGGCCCGGCTGAGGCTCAGCTGCACATCGCGGTCGCCGCGGCCGAGCTGCGTGACCAGCTCGTCGGTCAGGTCCTTCTTCTCGTCCTCGGGCACGAGGACGACCGCGACGCGCCACGCGGTCCGCGCGACCTCGTCGTCGGCGTCACGCAGCATGTCGCGCGTGATCCAGGCCCACGCGCTCCTGTCGCCGATCTTGGAGAGGGTGTGCAACGCCTGGCTGCGGGCCCGAGCGCGCTCGGATTCGAGTTCCCGGCGGAACCGCGGCAGGGTGATCTCCGGCGGGAGGCGGGTCAACGCCCAGGTCAGCATGTCCCGCACGTAGAAGTTCGGCTCGACCGCGCACCGTTCGACGAGCGTCTCCAGGAAGCCGGGGTCCGGGTTCGAGCCGACCGCCAGGGCCGCCTGAAGCCGGACCGACGAGTCCGCGGCGCTCAGGGCGGCGACCACGCGGGCGTTCTGCGGGGTTCCGTTTGTCGGGTTGATCGAAACCACCTCCCGCACCCAGGGGACACCTTGCCACCATGTCAAGGTCAAGCCGCTGACCGGTGGGCGAGAGGACTCGCCGGGCCGGGCACGGTCGAGGCCGAACACTCCCCCACGCGCACGCCGCCGCACGAAGCCGCAGGTGGCTGTCCCGCGTGCGGGCGCCCAGGACGTCAAACGAGCCTCAGACCAACATTCCCTCCCTCCTCTTCGAGCCGAACAGGCGGCGAACATCTCGGGCCCAGTCGCCGAGGACCTCACGCTGTATCGGGAGAAGTTCCGGCGGCGTCTGCCGGAGTCGTTCCTGCCGTCACGACACGCTGGCGCAGCCGGTGATGGTGCCGTTGGGGTTGACGTTGCAGATTCGGAAGCTGAGGTTTCGGGAGATGGCACCGTCCATGGAGAGGGTCGGCCAGGTCACGGCGGCAGCGCTCCAGACGGCGGTTGCGGATCCAGGCTGCAACTGTGAGGTCCTGATCCGCGAAGACCGCGTGCAGATGGCTGACAGAGATGCCGTGCGCAGCGGCTATCGCTCCCGGCGTGAGGTCCGGGTCGCCGAGGTGCTGCTCAACAAAGTCGCACCTTCGCACCCTGAGGGCCTGGCGACGGGACTCGGGGGTCAGTTTCTTCTCCGCGTCGAACAGTGCCCAAGTAGCGACGCGAGGAGGTCCACGGTGACCGAGGCCGGCGTCGGGGCTTCGGCCGCGGTGAACTCATCCGCGCGGGCACTCAGATCGCTGAGCCAGCGATGGAACGCCGCGCCCATGCCGTGGCGCTTGGAGATCGGAACCGCGAGCGCGCGCTGGACCGTCGACCTGGAGACCCAGTGGCACCAGTTGTGGCGGGACGGCGGTTCGCAAGCTCTGGCCTCCCGAGGCCCGAGCGGGTCGTGGTGCCGTCTGTCCAGGTGCCCGCGCGACGAGTCGCCGAGCGCGACGAGCAGGCCGTGACCGCGTGGAAGGAGGCGACCTGGAGGTAAAAGAGCCCGGGCGGCCTGCGGGGGTCACGTCTGCTGCGCAGCCCGAGAACCGCACGGACACGGCGTGCGCCGCTGTCGCCACACCCGCCTGAATTCGCAGGTCAGCCAGCCTTTACAGCCGATCGCCACCGTTCACAGGTCAAGTAGCGGACAAACGCCGCAAAGCCGTAGGTCACGCGTCCTTCTTCACCGGCTCCAGGATCGCCACGCACTCCACATGATGCGTCATCGGAAAGAGGTCACAGAATACCCATACCGAAGAAAATGCAGGTCCGATGGGCTTTCCCGGTCTCAGGGACGGACGGTAGGACGGCCGGAGCGTCAAACGAGCGTCATGGCCCCCACGCTTTTCCCCGGGGTAGGCCACCTACACCAGTGACCGAGCTCAGCGCACGGCGGACTGGCTGTGCGGGGGCCCGGGAGATCGGCGAGCCCACGGGCCGCCCCGCCGCCCACGGCACGGGCCTGACCGCAGCCCTGCCGGAGGCGGTGACCGTCGACGCGCCCACGGTCCGTGCCTGGCTACTCACCTTGTTCCGATCGCCACGCGCCTTGGCCCTCCACCGGCGTCAGGGCTGGACGCAGGCCACCCGCCATCTTCGGCGCCGTCGTCTTCCTCCGCCCGCACCATCCGGGTCGCGCCGGCCGCGACTTCCCTTTGATACCGGAAGCCCCGGGCCACCGCCGTCCGGTCCGGGGCTTCCGTGACTGATGCCTCTCACAGAGTGGGCGCCGGCGCCCGCCGGGGCGCTGCGCCCACCGGTTCGGCTCTCTCGGCATCGCGCAGGGACCGCATCAGAGAGGAGCGGGCCCGGGCTACGCGTGACCGGACCGTACCGATAGGGCAGTCACTGAGCTCGGCCGCTTCGGCGTAGGGCAGGCCGAGGAGTTGAGTCAGGACGAACGCCTCTCGGCGCTCGTCGGGCAACATGTCCAGCAGTTCGGCGAGAGCGATGCCGTCGTCGAAGCCCGGCAGGCCACGCGGCTGGACACAGTCGGCGGCGGTCTGCCAGTCCTCGGTCTCGGACAAGCGAGGCCGCGCCGAGTCGTACCGATAGCTGTCGATCACCGCGCGGCGGGCGATGGACAGCAGCCAGGTACGAGCGGAGGAACGGCCCTCGAAGCGGTGCAGGCTGCCCAGGGCCCGCAGAAAGGTGTCCTGGGCCAGGTCGTCGGCGGCCTGGGGGTCGGCGCTCAGGAAGGTGACGTAGTGGCGGACGTCTCTGTGCAAGGCGCGGACGAAGTTCTCGACGGCCTCGGGGTCGCCGCCGCGGGCGGCGAGCGCCCAGGCCGTTATCGACTCGTCGGCAGCCGTCCTCTGGTCGTGCGCCCTCGTCCTGGGCGGCGTCTTGTCGCATGCGGCGGGCAGGGCAGGACTGATCACTGATGTCCTTCTCGGAAATCCGGAAAATCCGGTATCCGGATCGCGCCGGCCCCTGGGCGCGGCCAATCCGGTGATGGCGTGGGAGTGTGGCGGGCGTACGCGCGCATGGCTGCGTACGTCCGTTGCCCGGTCCGTCCGGGCGTGGCGCACACGGACGGACCGGGGAACCGGCTGTCTCAGACGACAGCGGACCCCACGGGCGGACCCCGAGAAGTGATCGCGTGAGCAACGAGCAGCCTGCGCGGCGTACGGGCGGAGCGGCCGCGGCGAACGTGGATGTTCGGGCGGTGTGGTGGTGCGGGCAGGGTGAGGGGCAGCCGCAGGGGTGCGGCCAGCCATCCGGCCACGGCGCGCAGAACGCGGAAGGCGGCGCGTTCGCCGTAGGCGAGCCACAGGCCGCAGATCAACGCGGCAATCAGGTGGGCGGCGAGCATTCCGGTGGTGGCCATCCCGCCCATGACGTGACCTGTTCCCGTCATGGAATGCGGGGCGCTCAGCGTCTCCGTGAAGGAGCCCGCCTGGCCCATGTGGTCCATCGCGTGGCCCATATGAGCCATCGAGACCATGTGGTCCATGAAGGGAGTGCCGTCACCCATGCCGTCCATGCCCATGGGGGCCACGGGCATGGACGGCATCGGGGGCATGGAAGGCGTCGACAGTTCCTGCACGTACGAGAACCACACGTGCAGTACCGCCTGGACGGTCACCGCGACGGAGAGGACGAGAAGGAGTCCACGCTCCCGGCCGGCCAGGCATAACGCAGTACCACCGGTCACCACCGCCGCCGCGGCGAGAGCCCACCAGGGCACCGCTGCGTTCGACATCAGGACGTGCCCCAAGGTGGCGAGCAGCACGCAGACGGCCGCGAACACCGCGGCTCGTGTCGTGCGCGAACACCACCCGACCGTCATGGCGGCTCATCCTCGCGTCGCTGGCTCTGCCGTCACGGGAAGGTACGAGTTTTCCCCCGGCCCCGCACTCAACACTGTCCCCGTAATACACGTCACAGTAAAGGGCGGGAACTCGAAGAGAGTTGGATCCGACTGCTGTCCCGGGAGGTGCGTCTGTGACGATGGGGCAGGCGGGACGGGCCGGACAGAGTGGGACCCGGCGGGCGGCCGGGGAGGCGGGGGCACGGGCACCGGGTGCCCTGACCGCGCTGCTGACGTGTGCCATGGCCTTCTCGATGATGCAGCTGTTCCTGCTCGGGGCGCTCGGCCCGCGGCTCGTGGCCGAGCTGGGCGTCTCGCCGACCGTGCTGGGGCTGACGACCACCGTGGGGTTCAGTACGGCGGCCGTGCTCTCTCCGGTCGGAGGGCGGGTGGTGGACCGGGTGGGGCCGCGGCGTTGTCTGGTGACCCTGCTGGGAGTGGCGGCGGTGGCGCTGGCGCTGATCGGGTCGGCTCCGGGTGCCGGGTTCCTGCTGGCGGCCGTCGCGCTCGGCGGGCTGCCGCAGGCGCTGGCCAACCCGGCCACGAACAAGGCGATTCTCGCCGCCGTACCGCCCGCCCGGCGCGGTTCGGTGACGGGGATGAAGCAGTCGGGGGTGCAGCTCGGGGCGTTCGCAGCCGGGCTGCCGCTCGCGGCGCTGGCCGGTCTCGCCGGATGGCGGGGTGCCGTGTGGACGGCGGCGGGCGCCGCGGTGGTGGCGGCGGTGTGGGCGGCGCGGGCGTTGCCCGCCGATCCGCCGGCGAAGTCCACGCCGGCGGTCTGGGTGCCGCGCGGCATGATCGCGTGGCTGCTGGTGTTCTCGCTGCTGCTCGGCAGCGGCATCGCCTCGGTGAACACCTACCTGGCCTTGTACGGCACCGAGCGGCTCGATCTCGGTCCCACCGCGGCGGGTGCGCTGGTGGCCGTGCTGGGTGCGGCCGGGATCGCTGGCCGGGTGGGCTGGTCGAAGGTCGCGGGGCGGCCCGATCGGGCGCCCTGGCTGCCGGGCTCCCTGGCCGTGGGCGCGGTGGCCGCGGCCCTGCTGCTGGCCGGCTCGTCCTCCTTCCGCCCGTTGGCGTGGGTGGCGGCCGTGGCGGTGGGCGTCTTCGCCGTGGCGGCGAACGCGGTGTCGATGGTCCTGGTGATGCAGCGCGCCGCGCCGGGCCGGGCGGGCCAGGACTCGGCGCTGGTCTCGGCGGGCTTCTTCGCCGGATTCGCGGCCGGGCCGCCGCTGTTCGGGGTGCTGGTGGAGGCCGGGCGGTACGGGGGCGGATGGCTGCTCGTGACCGCCGAGTTCGCGGGAGCCGCGACGGTGGCGTTGCTGTGGGCCGCGCGGGAGCGCCGGGCGGGCGTACGGTCATGAGGGCACGCACGGACCAGGTCACGCCCGCGCCGGAGGACCGGCAGGCACCCCACGCCCCGGTAACCCCGCCCGCCTGGGCCGCCCCGGCCCTCGACTCCGTCCTGGCCCGGGTCGCCGTCACCCGCGCCGAGGTCGGCGACCGGTTCCCGCTGTACGCCGACCCCGACACCGGCACGTGGCAGACGACCGCGCGCGGCTCCTGGACCGGTGGCTTGTGGGCGGGGCTGCTGTGGCTGCGAGCCCGGTACACCGGCGACGCCGCCGACCGTGCGGCCGCGCGGGACTGCACGAGCCGCCTGACCGACTGGACCGAGGCGGACACCGCCGCCCGAGGACTGATCTTCTGGTACGGCACCGCCTTCGCGGACGACGACCTGGGCCTGCGGGAGCGGGCCGCCCGGGCCTGCCTGGACGCCTTCGCCCCAGAACTGGGTCTGGTGCCGTGGGGTTCGGCGTTCGGCGGGCCGCGGCTGACGGCCCGCGTGGACGGCGTGCCCGGCATGGTGCCGTTGCTGGCGACGGCGGACGCGGAGGCGGCTCGCTCCCATCTGCGGCGGCACGTCGATCTCTGCCTCGGTGTGCGACCGCCTCGCTGGTCGTGGCGCCACGACACCGGTGCGAGCTGGATCGCGTGCGCCGATCAGCCGCCGGGCTGGAGCCGAGGCCCGGCCTGGCTGCTGCTCGCGTTCGCCGAGGCGGCGCACCTGTTGGGCGGCGACGAATGCTCCGGTCACGCCGGCGCGTTGCTGACGGAACACCTCGTACCGCCCGCCGACACCGCTCACCCCGAGGGCCCTTGCGACACCTCCGCCGCCGCCATCACCGCGCTGGCGCTGCTCGGCCTCGGCCACCGGGACCGTGCCGTCGCCGTTCTGGAGGCTCTGGTCGGCAGCCACCTGACCGCCGATGGCCGCCTTCTGGACGGCTGTTACGACCTTGCGGCCGAAACAGCCGTCCGGCACGAGCTGATCTGGGGTGACTTCTTCCTGGCCTACGCCCTCGCCACGCTCACCGGCCTCACGGCCGCGAACCCCGTAATCGGGGGCTAGGCCGGATCCGTCCGCAGCACCCGCCGTGCCACCGAGGTGATGTGCAGTTCGTCCGGGCCGTCGAGGACGCGGGCGGCGCGGCCGGTGCGGAAGAGGGCGGGGAGCGCGGTGTCCGGGCCAAGGCCCGCCGCGCCGTGGACCTGGATCGCCGCGTCGGCCACCAGGTCCAGCGTGCGCGCTGCGGCGACCTTCGCCAGGCCGACCTCCACATGGGCATCGGCACCCGCGTCCAGCCGGGCCACGGCCTCGTGGACCAGAGGCCGTGTCGTGCGCAGGGCGAGCAGGGACTCGAAGACGAGGCGCTGGACGAGTTGCAGGTCGCCGAGCGGGCCGCGGGAACGGGTGCGGGTGACGGCTCTTTCCCGCATGAGCTCGAAGGCACGGCCGGCCTGGCCGAGCCAGCGCAGGCTGCGCAGGGTGCGGCCGAGTTGGAGCCGCTCGGCGGCGACGGCGAGGGCCTTGCCGCGTCGGCCGATCAGGTGGTCGCCGTCCACTGCGACGCCGTCGAGTTCGATCTCCGCCTGTCCGGTCGCGCCGAGGACGGGCAGTTCGCGCACCACCCGGAAGCCGGGTGAGGTGGCCGGAACCAGCAGCAGGGACAGGCCGTCCCGGTCGGGGGCCCGGCCGTCCGTGCGGGCGAGCACCGTGACGAGGTCGGCTTCGGCGCCCCCGCTGACGAACCATTTGCGCCCGGTCACGCGCCAGCCCCCGCCCTCACCCTCATCGGCGCGGGTGGTGGTGAGGAAGGGGTCGGTGCCGGGGACGTCCGGCTCGGTCATCGCGTAGCAGGCCCGCAGGTCCCCGGCGACCAGCGGTGCGAGATAGCACTCACGGACGCGTCGGCTGCCGTGCCGCCACAGCATGAGCGCGTCAAGCAGCGAGGCCGAGCCGAGTGCCACCGGGCCGTGGTCACTTGCGCCCTCGGCCTCCGCGACATGGGCGTACGACGACAACGGCAGCCCCTGGCCGCCCAGTTCCTCCGGGAGAGGCAGCGCCCACAGACCCTCGGCCTCAGCCTCCTTGCGCAGCCGTCGCAACGCCGCCGCCGCGGCCGGACCGCCGCCGTCCAGGACCGGCTCGCAAGGCACTACCCGGGCCCGGACGAAGTCCGCCACCCGTTCCTTCAACTCCCTTACTTCCGACGGGCATTGCGGATCACCGAGCGTCACGTCCCACACCTGTCCCTCACCCCTTCGGGAACTCCGGCTCCCGCCGGTCCGACTACCTGTTCGTGGAACTGGTCGGGGGCGACCGTCCCTGGGTTCCCGCGCGTCAGAGAAGGAGGGCCATGGCATCACCAGCCACACCGGCCATCGCGCAGACGACGGCCCGGCCGCTCGACGGGCTGCGCCTGGACGCCTCGGGCCCGCTGGGGCCGGCGGACGGACTTGTCACGGAGCACCTGCGGCTGCTCGGCGCGGAGAGCGCCGGGCACCCGGGCGGCCATATCAGGCTTTCCGGAGCGGAGTTCAGCGGGGTCACCGCCCACACGAGGTGGGGCGACGAAGCCGCCGACGAGGCGACCGTGCAGGCGGTGACCGGCGTCATGGCCGTCCACGGTCGCCGCGACGGCGCCCCACGCGGCGTGGCCGTCGACTACGCAGCCACCGCCACCGGCGTACTGACCGTGCAGGCCCTGCTGGCCGGGCTGCTCGCCCAGGCACGCGGGGGACGGATCACGGAGGCGGAGGTCAACGCCGAACGGGCCGGGTTGCTCGCCGTCTCGCAGTATCTGGCCGCGGCGGGTGCGGAGGAGGATGAGGCCGCCGAAGTCGCCCCGGGCGGGCCGCCGTTCACCTCCGCCGACGGGGTCGTCTTCGAACTGGAGACACTCGGCCCGAGCGCGTGGGCCGCCTTCTGGCGTGCGCTGGGCGCTCCGGGGGACGCGGTACGGCGCGGCTGGCGGCCCTTCCAGTTCCGGTACGCCACGGCCTGCGCGCCCTTTCCGCAGTCGCTGCACGACTCCGCCCGAACCGCTGTCTGGGAGCTGATCCGGGAGGCGGCCCGTTCCTCCGGTGCCGAGGTGTGCCGATTACGCTCGCTCGCCGAGCGGGCCACCGAGTACGACGGGGCCCCGCCGTGGGAACTGAGCCCGCGTCACGCGTCGTATTCCGGCACGGCGACAGAGCACGCCGACGCCCCCCTGGCCGGCCTGACCGTTCTGGAGGCCGGCCGCCGCATCCAGGCGCCGCTGACCGCGCATCTGCTGGGCCTGCTCGGCGCCGAGGTGGTGCGGATCGAGCCGCCCGGCGGGGATCCGCTGCGCGGCATGCCGCCCGCCTGCTCGGGAGTCTCGGCGCGCTGGCTCGCGCTCAACCGTGGCAAGAAGGCTGTCGAGGTGGACATCAAGTCCCCGGCCGACCGCGAGCGGCTGCGCGCGATGGCGGCGCGGGCCGATGTCTTCCTGCACAACTGGGCGCCGGGCAAGGCCGCCGAACTCGGCCTGGACCACGAGCACCTGGCCGCCGCCAATCCCGCGCTCGTCTACGCCTACACCAGCGGCTGGGCCGGCCGGCTGCCGAACGCCCCGATGGGCACCGACTTCATGGTGCAGGCCCGTACCGGCGTCGGCGAGGCCGCGCGAACCGCCGACGAACCGCCCGCACCGTCCCTGATGACCCTGCTCGACGTGCTCGGCGGGCTCATCGGTGCCGAGGCCGTCCTTGCCGGGCTGCTGCTGCGGCAGCGCACGGGGGCCGGTGTGCGGGTGGACTCGTCCCTGCTGGGGGCTGCCGACGTGCTGACCGCAGCCGCTCGGGCGCGTGCCGCGCAGGGTCTCGATCCGCGCCGGCCGGCAGGGTTCCGCCGGCCGCTGCCCACCGCCGACGGCTGGATCGCGCTCCCGGACCAGTCCGCGATCCCGTACGAGGTCAGCGACCTGTCCACGGCGCAGGCGCTCGAGCGCCTGCGCGGAGACGGTCTGTCCGCTGTCCCGGTCGTCACCGACCTCGCCGACCTGCTCTCCTCCGGCTCGATCAGCCGCGACGCACACGGCGCCCCCGCCGTGCCCGACCCCTGGAGGTTCGCATGACCGTCGCCCTGCACGACCTGCTGCCCGCCGAACTGCGCCGTACCTGGGCCGTGGACGGAACCTGCCCCGACCTCGACCTCTACAGCCTCTACCGCGCCCACCGGATCGCCGATCCGCACCGCACGGCCGTCCTCGACGCCAAGGGCAAACTCTGTTACACCGCGCTGGACCGCAAGGCCCGATGTCTCGCCGCCGGACTCACCGGACTCGGCGTACGCACCGGCGACGTCGTCGGCGTCCAACTGCCCAACGGACGCGACGCGGTAGTCGTCGACCTGGCGCTGGCCGCCCTGGGCGCGGTGGCGCTGCCCTTCCCCGTCGGGCGCGGCGGGCGCGAGGCGGCCTCGCTGCTGCGCAGATCGGAGGCGGTGGCGGTGATCGCGGCGGCCGAACACCGGGGCAACCACCACGCGGCCGACCTGCTGGCAGTCGCCGGTGAGCTGCCCGCGCTGCGGACGGTGATCGCCTCGGGAGCCGTGCCCGAAGGGGCCGTCCCGCTCTCCACGTTGCTGCGCACCGACCCGAAGACCCTGGTCCCGGCCCGCCCCGACCCCGACTCCGCCGCCCGCATCCTGGTGTCGTCCGGCTCCGAGGCCGAGCCGAAGATGGTGGCCTACTCGCACAACGCGCTGGCCGGCGGACGCGGCAACTTCCTCGGCTCCCTCATTCCCAACGGCCGCCCGCCGCGCTGCCTGTTCCTCGTGCCGCTGGCCTCGGCGTTCGGCAGCAACGGCACCGCCGTGACACTCGCCCGGCACGGGGGAACCCTCATCCTGCTCGACGCCTTCACCCCCGAGGCCGCGCTGGAGGCACTCGCCGAGCACCGGCCCACCCACGTCCTGGGCGTGCCGACCATGATCCGGATGATGCTGGACCGCATGGCGGAAGGCAGCCGACCGGAGCTCACGCCGCCCACGGCCGTGATCGTCGGAGGCTCACCGCTGGACCGGGCCACGGCGGAGGAGGCCCGAGGGGCCTTCGGCTGCCCGGTCGTGAACCTCTACGGCTCGGCGGACGGCGTCAACTGCCACACCGGGCTGGTGGACGACTCCCCCGACGGTGACGGGGGGCCGGGCATCGCCGCGGGGCGCCCCGATCCTCGGGTGGCCGACATACGGATCACCCTCCCCGGCACCCACGAGTTGGAGGAGGTGTCTCCCGGCACGGTGGGTGAGATCGTAGCCCGCGGTCCGATGACCCCGCTGTGCTATGTCGCCGCGCCCGACCTCGACTCCCGCTACCGCACGGCGGACGGCTGGGTGCGCACCGGGGACCTGGGGCTCATCGACCAGGACGGGACGCTGAGGGTCGTGGGTCGGCTGAAGGACGTGGTGATCCGGGGCGGGGCCAACATCAGCCCCGCGGAGGTGGAGATCGAGCTCGCCACGCATCCCGGTGTGCGGGACGTGGTGTGCGTGGGGGTGCGCGACCCGTTGATGGGTGAGAGGCTCGCGGCGTGCGTCGTGCCCCGGGACGGCGCGGCGCCCACGTTGGAAGGGCTGTGCGCCCACCTCGACACCCGTGGTCTTGAGCAGCGCAAGCACCCCGAACGACTCCTGTTGCTGGGTGAGTTGCCTTTGACGCCGGCGGGCAAGCCGGACCGGGCGGCACTGCGGGAACAGTGCACGGCTCGCGGAGGAGCGGCTGCCTCTGGCGCCGGCCGGCTGACCCACTGGTGAGCGGGAGGACCGCCCGGTGGCACCCCGGGCGGCCCTCCCTCCGTGTGTCCGCCGCTCCCGCGGCTCAGGAGGAGGCCATTGCCTTCTCCACCGCCGTCGCCGCGTTCTTGTACACGGCCAGCAGATCCAGGTCCCTGGCCGGGTAGTTGACGACCTCCACCTGACGCGCGCCCGAGTCGGGAAGCACCTTGCCGGTCGTCATGTGAACATTGTCCAGGACCAGTTGCGGCCTCTTCTTCGAGAGATCGGACAGCTGCCTGGCCGTCACCGCGTCAGGGCCGTACGTACCGACCAGGTTCGCGCCCGCCATCTTCGCCGACCACGTCGAGAACACCTGGGCGACCGCGGTCGGCGCCTTGCCTTCGGGCCAGGCGGACTTGAGAGCCTTCTGCAGCGCGGCGTACTCGGTGTCGAAGGACGTGATCCACTTGGCGGCGGCCTCTTCGGTGCCGAACATCTTGCCCAGACGCGTCACCTCGGCCTTGGCTTTGTCGGCGTCGTTGTCGAGGTCGACCTCGACCAGCTCGGCCTTCGACCCGGCCGCCTCCTTGAACTTCGCGGCGTAGGGCTCGAAGGGCGCGTACAGCACGAAGTCGGCGCCCGCCACGGCCGCCAGGTCGGACGGCTTCGGGTCGTAGTCGGGCGCGTGCTGCACCGACTCCGGCACGATGACCTTGACGTCCTTCGCTCCTGCGGCCTTGGCGAAGGCACCCTCCCAGCTTGTGGTGGCGACGACGATCGGGGCGCCCTCGTTCTTGCCCCCGGGCTTCGCCCCGGACGAGGCGGACGGTGAGGTGTTCTCGCTGTCGCAGCCGGTGAGCGTGAGCGCGAGGCCGAGCGTCAGTGCGAGGACGGAAGTGATGCGGACGCGGGTGCGCGCCATGAGCTGATTCTCCGTTCGGGTACGAGATGCACGGCGAGAACGGACCCGCCGGCGGTGAGGACGAGGACGGGGCCGGGCGGCCAGTCGAAGCGGAGCGCGACGAGGAACCCGGTCAGGTTCACGACGACACCGATACCGATGGCCCAGAGGATGATGGAGGACAGGGAACGGCCCAACCGCCGGGCGGCGAGGGCGGGCAGAAGGGTGAGCGCGTCGACGAGCAGGGCACCGGTGAGCTTGATGGCTCCGGCGACCGACACCGCGACCAAAATCAGCAGCAGGAGAGTGAGCCGCTCGACGCGCACGCCCGAGGACAGGGCGAGCTCACGGTCGTACAGGAGGAGTGCGATGTCCCTCCTGCGCCACCAGAGCAGGCCCGGCACGGCGACGGCCAGGCAGGAGAGCAGCCACAGGTCCGCGGTGCCGACCGAGAGGATGGACCCCCACAGCAGCGCGAAGGCGCCCGCCGCGTTGACGCCCGAGACGGCGAGCACGAGCAGCGCGGCCGCGATCGCCAGGCTCATCAGCAGGCCCATCGCGCCGGACAGTCCGTCCGGGGTGCGGGCCAGCGGTGCGACCCCGGCCCCGGCGAGGGCGCACGCCACCAGCGCGCACAGCATCGGGTCGAGTCCGGTCAGCAGAGCCACCGCGATGCCCAGCAGCGCCACGTGCATCATCGCGAACCGCACCGGCATGATGTCGAGGCCCACGATGACGACCCCGATCACGGGCAGCCCGACGGCCGCCACCAACAGGGCGACGCCCGCTCGCTGGACGGGCACGAGTTGCAGCAGCTGGCCGACGTCGGCCGCGGCCAGGAGGCTCATCGGACCTCCCGCAGCCGGCCTGCGGCCATCTCCAGCACCCGGTCGCAGCGGTCGGCGAGGGCTCGGTCGTGTGTCACGACCACGACGGTCACCGGCAGGGACAGCAGCACGTCGGACGCTTCCCCCTGGCCGGAGAAGTCGAGCGCGGCAGTGGGTTCGTCGGCGAGCAGCACCCCCGCGCCCGCGGCGACGCACCCGACCGCCCGTGCCAGGTACATGCGCTGGAGCTGGCCTCCGGACAGCGTGTGCAGCGGCCGGTCGGCGAGATGCCCGACACCGAGCTTGTCCGCCGCCCCGGTCGCCTCGGCGGCAGAGGTGCTGCTCGCCAGCAGCTCCCGGCCCAGCAGCGGAAACCGGCCGGTCGCCGGCTTCTGCGGAATCCACGCGCACGCCCGGCGCCGCCACGCCCACTCAGCCGCGCTCCCGGTGTCCCGCCCCCCGACCAGGATCCGGCCCGCGAACTGCCGGTGCAGGCCCAGAACGGCACGCAGCAGCGTCGTCTTGCCCGACCCGTTGGTGCCGGTCAGCGCCACCCGCTGCCCCGCCGCGATGTCGAGGCACACCTCGCGTACCGCCTCGACCCGGCCGTGCCGGCACACGACGTCGGACATCCGGACGTCCAACCCCTCCATGCCACCTCCCTGCTTCGTCACCACAGCAGTCGGATGGGGAGGCCGGTCAGTTCCCCGGGAATCCGCCGACCATGCTCCGGGAGCACGACGGCAGCGGGGCTCGTTTCACGCTGTACCGTCCCGATCGACGAGGCCGGTGGCTGGGGCACCCGGCGACCTGCGTGGGCTCGTATTTGGACGATGGGATCCATTCGACTGACGTGCACGCCAAGGGGGTTCACCTCGTGGCGGGAGCACGCTCACCGCCGGGCCCACGCGCCTGGACGATCCCGATCAGTCACGCCCCGTCCTGGCCGGGCCGGACCACCACGGCGAGGGCCTCGACGCGCCCCGCGTGCTGGAAGTGCAAGGTGAACGGCACCAGATCGCCGGCCTTCCACCGGCGGGTGACCGGTACGGTCACGTCACCGGTACTGGACGAAGCAGCGTCCCCACATGTTGATGTGGTGTCCCGATCCAGTTTCCTCGCGCTCTGGTCGTTACTCGCAATCGCCCCCTGACGGCCTGACTCGGGTCATTTTGCGAAGGCGTTACGGAGTCGACTGATGGCCTGCGCCAGATCGTCGAAAGCGCGCTGTTCCTGCTGCGGGGTGGTACGGGAAGCTTGGAAGAGGCTGTCGCGACCTCTGCGGAGACGGGCGTAAGCATCGAAACGGGCGAGGACCTCGTGCACCAACTCCTGAAGAGAGGCACGGGGCGCGGAGGACGGATCCTGCTGCGGCATCAGTAAACACTTCCTTGATCGAACGGCCAGGGTTCAGGAACCGACCGCCCACGCGGTGTCGCCCCTCATTCTCCCAGCCACGACTCAAAAGCATGACCGCACCAAAGGCCCTGACCTCCGCGATCAGGCGCTCCCCCACCGCTGGGCCGAAAGGCGCACGCTCCTCCTCGAAGCACTCCGGGGGCTGCTGCCCACCGGGAAGTGCCGGAGACCAACGCTGATCCGCGGTGGGTCAGCTGCCCGCCGGAGGACGACTCGGTTCGGTGGTTCTAAGGGGTGGCGGAACACGCTGGGGCTGGAAGGCGTGTCCGAGGTCGTGGCCGGGTCGGGGAATGAGGGTGCGGCGGATGACGATGAGGGCGGCGTCGTCGCCGAGGTGCCCACCGGTGTGGGCGATCAGGTCACGCCGGATCCGGTGCAGCAGATCTTCGGGATTGTGGTCGGCCCACTGGGCGGCGTGTTCCGCGAAGGGGTAGAAGGCGCCGTGCCGGTTGCGAGCCTCTATGACGCCGTCGGTGTAGAGGAGCAGGGTGTCGTCCGGGCCGAAGGGCAGGACGTGCACGGTGTGATCGTCGGGGTCCGTCAATCCGATACCGAGTGGGGGTGCGGGGTTGAGGCTGGGCACGGTCACGCTGTTGCCCGGGCCGAGGAGCATGGGTGCCGGGTGGCCGCAGCTGGTGATCCGGATGATGGGCTCGTCGTCGGGGATCTCCAGGAGAAGCGCGGTGACGAAGCGCTCCCCCGCCTCGTCCTGGGGCTGGAAGTCGGTGAGGTAGCGGGCGAGGCTGCGCTCCAGGGCGGCGGCGAGCCGGGGCAGGGAGGCGTGCTGGTGGGCGGCCTCCCGGAAGGCGCCGAGCAGGAGGGCGGCCTCACCGACGGCGGGCAGGCCCTTGCCGCGCACGTCACCGATCATCACGCGGGCCGCGCCGGCGGTGCGGGCGGCGGCATAGAGGTCCCCGCCGATCTCTGCCTCCTCCTCGGCGGCCAGATAGAGGCAGGCGAGCTGCAACGGACCCAGCCGGGTGGGAAGCGGCCACAGCAGGACCTGCTGGGCGGCCTCCGCCACCGTCCTCACCCGGGCCAGCTGACGCCTGTGCCGGTCCCGCGCCACGCAGAAGGAGACCACCACCGTCGACAGCACCGCCAGAGCGGCCATCTCGACCAGCACGTTCCGCGACAGCAGCAGTCCGTGACGCCAGCCGACGAACCCCTGGGCCATGACAGTCAGGGCACCGATGCCGCTGGTCACCCAGGGGCCTTCGAACCACGCGGTGAGCGCGGGCGCGATCACCAGCAGGGGCCCGAGGACGATGTCGGTCGGCGTCACGATGTCCAGGACGGTGATCAGCGCGATCAACGCGACCGGTATCAGCAGCATGAGGTGGCTCGACTGCCATGGCTGTCCGAGGCCCGCCACACGTTGATTCCTCACGCCCATGAATAACACAGTGCGACTGTATGGCCCGGCATGCGAGGGCGCGCCGGCAAAGAAGCCGGAAACGACGGTCCGGACGTGGTTCGACGCCAGGCCATCGGCGTGTTCGTCCTCTCTGCCACACGGTTGCGATCACCTGTCGGCGGGCGTTACCTGGCAGATGACCGGCACGACGGGGGCGTCGCCGGGCGCGAACGAGTCGCAGCGTATTCCGCGGGGCCGGGCGCGGCACTTGAGCGGACGCCGGCCAAAGAGCGTGCTCCCTGCTGTCGTCGGGGCGCTGCCACCCGAACCAGAGACGGCCGGCGGAGGAGAGGTTCGGATTGCCTGGATCTGCGGCTGGGAGCGATGATCGCGCCGCTGCACGTGGGGGCACGGCCCATGGCCATGCGGTGCGCGATCAGCGCACCGCGGACGACCGGCAGGCGGACGCGTGCAGGAGCGCCGATGCGGGACTGGAATCCGCGCAGGCGGCGGCGCGGCGGGAGTGTTACGGACCCAACGTCATCGAGGTGGAGGAGCGCAGTGTCGTCCTGGAGCTGCTGTCGCATTTCTGGGGTCCGATTCAGTGGATGATCGAGGCCGCTCTGGCGTTGACGGCGGCGACCAAGCGGTGGGCGGACCGAGGTGACCGCGATCGCCGCCGTCCTGGGCCCGGCCGGCCTGGCCTCGACGTTCGCGCTGGTGTGGATGACGCACCTGCCACTCGGTCTCGCGGACGTCCATGTGCGGACCCTGATCCGGCACGGCAAGGCGGCCGGAACCGTCAGCACCTGACCATCCCGCCCGCCGCGGCAGACCGCCGACAGACACCGGAAGACGAGCGTCATGCGAGCGTCACGAGTCCCGAAATTCGCGCACCCCGCTGCCGCCCCACCGGTCACTCCAGTACAAAACCGCAGGCGAGAGGGGGGTAGGAACCTTGACCTGTTGGACGCGGGGAAACAGGCCAAGAAGCTACCCCGAAACAGAAAACCGCAGGTCAGGCACCCTTTGCCACAGGTTCCAAAATAGCCACGCACTCCACGTGCGCCGTCATCGGAAAGTTGTCGGCCTAAGTGAGCCGTTGAAAAACCCAGGTCAAAGCCGCTTCCTCGGCTCGCTGTCCTGCTTGCGGGCGCCCAGAGCGTCAAACGAGCGTCACGGCCGACAGCCTGTGCCCCCTGAGCAGGGCGGAACGGGCTACGACAGCCCGCGCACTGGCGAGCCTGCCCCGCTCACTCCGGGCGCGGGCCCGCGCATCATGACTCGAACCGGGTCTCCGGCCGCCATAATGGAGTCATGCCCTCCAGCCCACAGCATCCCGCACCGGCACCCGCATCGAGGGACCTCTCGGGCGCTGTCGCCGAGGACCTCGCGCTGTACCGTGAGAAGTTCCGGCGACGTCTGCCAGGGTCGCTGGACGAGTTGCACGGCCCGGCCCAGGGGGTCGTGGAGCTGCCACTGCACCTGGCCTGGTCCGGGATGACCTCGTACGACCTGGGCAAGCCTCGCCAGCGCATGGGCCTCTACCGCACCGTCCTGCACGAGGGCCTACGCGACGACCTGCCCCGCTACCTCAACCAGGACCTGCTCCTCCAACTGTGGCCGGTGCTGCGCACCCTCGTCGGCCGCACCGTGCGCGCCGTATGGGAAGACACCTTCCCCCAGCTCGCCTCCCGCACCCGGGCAGCCGCGTGACGGACATGCCGGAGCTGCACACTCGGCTCCTGGCGGATGTGATCGCGCTCGGCTCCCCGTATCCACTGGTTCTCACCGGTGGATACGCCGTGCGGGCCCATCGTCTCGTGAACCGCCCCAGCCAGGACCTCGACGTCGCCACCGAGAACCCGGCCCCCATGGCCGACATCGCCGCCACGCTCCGCGCCGGCCTGGAAGCCCGCGGCTGGAAGGTGCACGCGCTGGAGACCGCCCCGCTGTCCGCCCGCTTCACCGTGACCGACCCGGCCACCGGGGAGGAACTCGTCGCCGACCCGCTGGCCGGGCCGCCATGCCCCGTCGACGTGGTCAACGACGCCAAGATGGCCGCCCTGGCCGAGTACCACGCCCTCACCGCGCAGGACGGCGAACCCGTTGGCGCCGTCGCCAACGCCAAGTCGACGCCGGAGTCGCCAACCTGCCGCCGTGCTGGCCTGCACCGAACGAGGCACAGCCGCCGTCCCCGTAGTGCTCGCAAAAACAGCAGGTCAATGAGGCTCAGGCGCATCGGACGTGGTTCACGTCATGCATTTTGGGAAACAGGTCGAGCGCACAGGCCACGCCTGAGGAATCTACAAGAACCCGCAGGTCAGAGCCCCTTTGTAGCAGGCTCCAGAATCGCCACGCACTCCACGTGATGCGTCATCGGAAAGATGTCACTCAGTGAGGGACGTGACATACCGGCAGGTCAACAGCTGTTTTCTGGCCTGCCGGAGGGGCCTTCGGGCACTCGGAGCGTCAAATGAGCGTCACGATTGGCTGGAGCGGCTTTCGCACCTGATCGCTTCGGCCAGGTCTGCCAACAGGACGTCAGCCACCAGTTCCTCGACCACGGCGGTGCCGTGTTCGGTCATGGCACGGGTCAGCTCGGGGTCCCAGGGAGCCTCGGTGAGGCGGCCGGGCTCAGGTCCGTGCGGTGTGCGGGCGGCTGCGGCACGGTAGTCCGCCGCCGTCATGCGCCAAGGTCGGGCCGGGGTCTTGTCCAGGAGATAGGCGGCGATGCGGATGCCTTCGCCGTCGAAGTCGCCGTGATAGCGGAGGACGGCTCCCTGGTCCGCGAGGAGGCGCAGGAGGTGGATGGCCGCGCTGTTGGGCCAGCCCGATGTGCACACGAGCGGCGGACAGTCCGAGCCGAAGCGGCGTACGGCCAGAGCCAGGATGCTGGGGTTCTCAACGGCGTGGACGACGGGTGCGGGGTCGGAGGCGAGGGTGAACTCGCCCGGGGCCCGCAGTTGGGCGAGGGTCAGGCTGGCGGCCTGACCGGCCTCGGCACCGACACGGGCCACACGGGCGAGCGGGCCTTCACCGGCCGGTCGCAGTCCACCGACGAGAACGGTGGCCGACAGGTCGTCGTCGGCGACGCCCGCGCGAGTCCACAAGGCGCGTCGGTCCGCCGCGGACTCCGGTGCGGCGGTGTCGTGGAGGGCCGCCAGAGCACGGAGGACGAGGGTGGACAAGCGGGTACCGTCGTCGAGTGCGTGGGAGTCGCCCCTCAGGACCCGGGCAGCGAAGACGGGCAGGGGCTCGGCCTGAGCCGGGAGTTCCGCGAGTACGGTCAGCGCGTCTGCGAGCAGTGTCCGGGTGAGTTCCGGTGAGCCACCGATCAGGCCGGTGGCTCGGCACGATGCGGTCCAGCCGGCGAGCGCGGGCTGGGCCCGCACGGTGGCGTGACCGTCCAACCATGCCCACAGCTCGGCACGTTCGTCTTCCTTGCGGCGTCGTTCGCCCGCACGGTCGTCGAGGGGGCCGACGAGTTCGGTGACGGTTTCACGCACCGTACGGCCGGACAGTTCGGTGACAGCCTCTTCCAAGCGTGCCAGAGAGACGGAGGGGCGAGGGTCCGGCAGACGGTCCATGCCGAGAAGGTCGGCGAGGGACTCGCGTTGGGCATCGTCGAGCGGGCCGAGGCGCACCCGTGTGACGGGGCGGCCGGAGGAAAGGCGGCTGTGGACCGTGTGCCAGAGCGGGCGGAGTTCGGGACGGCGCAGGGTGTGTTCGCCCGGGGCCGGTTCGGAGTGGGTCATTCCGTCTCCCAGTCGGCGCCGTTCCAGACGAAGCGGGCGCTGGTGACAGCGTCGTCGTCCCCGTCGGTGAGGAGCTGGTGGACCGCGATGCCCGGCAACTCGCGGTAGCTGCACCACTCGTGGTCGGAGGTGACCATGAGATCAAGGTCGAGTGCGGTGAGCAGGGCGAAGACCTGTCCGCGGTTGACCGCGTCCACGCCGACGAAGACCTCGTCGAGCAGGATGGGCCGGGGCGCCAGGGGCACGGCCTCGTAGTGGGCGGCGACGGCGGCGAACAGGGGCAGGTGCAGTGCGATGGCCTTCTCTCCGCCGGAGAGTGCGCCGTGCAACTTCTTGGTCAGCGGCTGCCAGCCGGTTCCGTTCGCCCGGTCGAGGCGCACGGTGAAGCGATGCCAGGCGGTGTAGTCGAGCACCTCGCCGAGCTGTTCCTCCCAGCTCGCGGCCGTGTCGCTGCCCTTGGCCTCCTCGATGCGGGCGCGGAAGAACGCGTACAGGGCTTCCCGGTCGGTCTCGTTGACCCGGCCGGGGTCCTTGAGCAGTAGCTGACGGGCGGTGCGGGTGCCGTCCGGGAGATCCGGTCGGACGTCCCAGACAAGCTGGACGGAGACGTTGGAGGCGGTACGAACCCGCTCCAGGTGCCCGTTCATACGGTCGACGAGTTCGCCGGCCTGGCGGATGCGTGCCGCGAGGTGGCGGCGGATGTCGCCGGTGAGGATCTGGTCGAAGAGGCGCCGCTCGGCGGCGGTGATGTCGTCACGGCTGCGGTCGCGCTCCTGGGTGAGCGTGGTGAGCAGGCCCGTCGCCCCCACGCGTAGGCCGTCCAGGGTGGCGGTGAACAGTTGGATGTCGTCGTCGGGCTCCAGGTCCAGGTCGGCACGGGCGCCGAGGCGCTGGCGGGCTTCGTGGACCGCTTCGGAGAGGCGGGTCGCGGCGTCGCCCAGGTTGCGTGGGGCGTGCGGGATGGCGGGCCACTTCGCCGCCGTGGCACGTGCGGCCTCCAGAGTGGCTTTCGCGCCGTCCCCGGCATCGAGTTCCGGTGTGATACCGGCATCCTCCGCCAGCCCCACCAGGCACAGGTGGCGGAACCGGTGCGCCGCGCGGTCCCGGGTGGCGACGGCCTGCTCGCGTCGTTCCGCGTCCTGACCACTGGTGGCCCGCAATCCTCCGATACGGCCTTCCAGGCGCAGAAGGAGATCGGCCGCCCGGCCGGCCTCCTCGCGGCAGCGCCGCAGTTCGGCGCGCGCCTCGGCAACGCGTGCGACGATCTGTCGGTAGTCCTCGCCGACGGTGGCCTCCACCGCCTCAAGACGCGCCCTCAGTCCCGCCGCCTCCGCTTCGGCGGCGGCGGCGCCCTCGGCCTGCTCCTCGGCGGCTCGGCGCGAGCGGTCTGCCTGCGCGGTCATCTGACGAGCCCTGTCGCCGGCGGCGGTGGCGGTGAGACGGGCGTCCACCCAGCTGTCGGCGGTGTCCCGGAACCTGTCGATGTCGATGGAGAGTTGATGCAACTGGTCGCGGTCGGTGGGCAGTCCGTGTTCTGCGGCCCGACGGCTGAGCGTGCGCAGAGCGCCCGCCACCTCGGTCTCACACCGGGCCAGATGCGCAGCCGCGTCACGCACGGCATCGTCCCTGGCAGCCACTTTTTCCTCGGCTCGGTCCCAGTCACGCCGACGGGTGTCGAGTTCCCGGTAGTCCGGTCGAGCCGCGCGGTCGGCGTCCAGTCGGGCGCGGCGAGCGCCGAGACCGCGCAGTTGGTCGTCGAGCGCGGCGAGGGAGGCATTCGTCTCGCCGATGCGCTCGGTCAGTTCACCGATCTTGCGCTGCCGGGCCCGCTGCCGCGCGAGGGCGCCGATGTAAGCCGGTTCCGGCTTGCTCCAGGTCCCGGTGGCGATCGCGAGACGCCAGGCACCGTCGGCGGAGACGGCCGCGGGGTGACCGCCGGGCAGTGAAGTGCCATACGCGACACCGGCGAGGATGCGGGTCACAGTGTCGACCGGGACGGGGATGTCCTCCTCGGGCTTCAGCACCTCCAGCAGACTGGGCCCCGGGGCGGTCACGGCCAGGGCCGCCTCTGCTCGGGTGTCATGACCCGGCAGCATGATCCCGTCGTAGGGGCTGACCCAGGCGTCCAGGAGGCCCGATGCCTCCAGTGCCGCCTCCACCGCGGCCTGGACCGGGAGCGGAACACCTTCGCGGAAGGCGATCAGCCGCCACAGGGATGCTCCCTGCGTCGCCGTGCGGACGGTGGTGCGGGTGGGAGGGGGCGGAGGCGGCAGGTCGGTCTCACCGCTCAGCCGCCGGACCTCCTCCTCGAGTCGGCTCCGCTCGTCCCGCAGCCCCACATGTGCGGCTCGCGCGGTGGCCTCCGCTGTGGCGATCTCTTGTTCCAGCGGGCGTGCGGCGGCTGTGACTAGCGCGGTCACCTCGGCCTCGGTCGCGGCTCTGGCCGCCAGTTCACCGGCGTCGGCAATGCGCAGTTCCGTGCAGTCGCCGGCCCAGGCGAGCAGCCTTTCCGTCTGCGCGGCAAGGGCGCCGTCCCAGGCGTCGGACGCCTCGTCCCGCCGGGCGATCGCCTCCGCGAGCCGAGTACGGGCGTCCTCCAGCAGGCTCTCGGCTGTGCCCCGGTCGCGTACCGAACGATCGTGCTCGTCCATCGCCTCGGTGATGAGGGTGACCTGCCGCCGTCGGGCGGTGACTGCGCCCCGCAGCAGCCGACGGGCCGGTCGGGCCCCGTCCTCGCCCGCCGTGCGTGCACCGGCGAAGCCCTCGGGTCGACGGCCGCTCGCCTCAGGCCCCGGGCCGTCGGCGGGGGGCACTGCGGAATCCGCGTTGAGGAGCGCCTTCACCTCGTGATGGATGGATTCCATACCCGCCGCTCGGGCCGACCGGCGTGCGTCCTCGGCGGCTTCACGCGCGTGCTCGTCGAACGTACGGGCCTGGGCCGCCGCCTCATCGGCGTGCCTCTGGTCCTTCTCCGCCCTGACCTGAGTGGCTTGGGCAGTGGCACGCTGTCGCCCGGCGACGGCTGCCGCTTCTTCCGTGCGACGCCGGAGCCTGTCGAGTTCCTCACCCTGCTTGTACGCGTCACTCTCGCGCAGCCCCTCGACGGTCTCGTCCAGGGCGTGCGCGCGCAGCTCGTGTTCCTCGTGCCGGGCCTGAGCAGACTTCCTTTCCGCCAGCGCCTGTTCGAGCTCCTCGGCGCTCCGGCGAGCGGCGCGGGTGAGGTCGTCCATCTCGGTGGTCGCCGCGATCAGCGCGGCCGAACCGGCGCGCAGGACCCGTCGCGCGTAGGCACGCTGCCGGGATGCGACGGTCTCGGCCGCCGTCACCTCGTCGTCAAGCCGTTTGAGGTGTTCGCGCTGGCGGTCCAGCCGTTCGAAGCCTTCGGCGAGTTCAGCGATCTCGCCTTCGCCCAGTGGAGGAAGGGCGCGGGACAACAGGGTGGAGAGCAGGGACGGATCGAGTCGTTCGGACAGTTTGGGCTGGCGCAACTGGAGCAGGGCGGACAACAGCGACTCGTAACGCTGCTCCCCCATGCCGGCGAACAGTTCACGCCGTACGGCCGTGCGGTAGTCGGTGGCCGAGGCGTGGACCTCGCCGCGGTCGCGAAGGGCCTCGGCAAGCGCTGCGCGAGTCAGCGGCTGTCCCGCCTCGTTGACGAGGAGCACGCCGGCGGGGTGGGCGATCCTGGAGCCGGTGGTGAAGTAGTCGGCGTGTACCCCGCTGGTGTGCACGCTCGCCTGCAGGCGCGCCCCGCAGCCGAACCACCGCTCGGTGCCGTCGTCCCCGACGCGGCGGAACTCCATCCACACGTACCCGACCCGGGTCTTGCCGGAGGCGCCTTCGCCGAGCAGGTTCCAGTGCATGGTGCGTTCCGAACCGCCGAACGTGGACAGGCGGTTGGGACGCAGGCTGGCGTCGAAGAGGAAGGGCAGCAGAAGCTCAAGGGCCTTGGACTTGCCCGATCCGTTCTGGCCACGGAGCAGCAGGCGGCCCTGGTGGAAGGTGAAGGTCTCGTCGTAGTAGCGCCAGACGTTGAGGATGCCCGCGCGGTGCGGCTGCCAACGGCTGTGGGCCGCGTTCACCTCGGTTGCCGGTGTCGCGGGCGACCCGGTGGGCTCCGGCCGCCGCGGGACGGGAAGCTCTGTCACGCTCACTGCTGATCCCCTTCTGCCGCGACGCCACCGGAAACCATGGTGCCTGCCGTCTTGTGCGGGCCCGTCCCCCAGTCCGGTCCGGGCTCGTCATCCGGATCCGGACTCTTCGTCTCCGTCAGGCGATAGCGGTACGCGGCCGGGCATGCGACGACACGACCCCCGGCCCTGCGGACGAGACCGACATCACACAGGACGCGCACGGCGTCGTCGGAAAGCCGGGCCGCCCTGTCCTCGGACTGATACGCCTTGGCCCAGCGCGGGAAGCGGCGCAGCAGACCCGCTCCGGCCTCGGCGAGCTGTTCGGGCAGCATTCCGGCAGGCGCGGCGCAGAGTGGCTCCAGAAGGAGCAGTGCGGCGACCCTGGCAGTGGAGGTGTCGTCGGGGAAGCGGACATCGGTGGCGATCCCATCCGGGTCCACGAGCAGGAAGCCCTCTGCACGTTCCTCCAGGAGGAAGCCGGCCTGTTCGACCGACCGACGCAGGATCTGGCGTCCGGTCAGGGACATGACGTATGCCAGTTCGTCCTCGGTGAGCTCCGCCCGGTACAGCACGGGGTCGTCGAAGAGGCGACGCAGCACCGAGTGGCGCAGCCTCAGGTTGCGTTGTGCATCAGTGGCGGCGCTCTCGTTGTGCGTCTCGTCGGCCGTCCCGTCGACGACCGTGCCACCGTAGCGACGCTCCCGTACAAGGCCCGTGAGGAGTTCCTCGAACCGGGCGGGCACCTCGTCCGGGGGTACGGCGAGCCGGGAGGCACCGACGGGTGCGGCGGGCAACCTCATCAGCAGGGTGGCGTCGACGCGGTAGAGGACCTTGGCCTCCGCGGACTCGACATACGTTTCGGTCGTCCCGTCCACCGCTCGCAGCACGTCGTACGACTCCAACAGCTTGAGCACGTCGACGAACGCCATCCGCTCCGGCCGGTGGACCGGGTCGAACGCGGCCAGTGCCCGGTCGGCCGCCGTCGCCTGCACGACACGGTCGGCGAGCATACCGATGGTCGTCATCGGTATCGACAGCAACTCGGCCGCAGTCACGCACAGCAGCACGTAACGCCGGCGGTCGAACGGGACCCGGCCGGAGCGCGCCCTACGAGCCGGGCGGGAACCGTCCGGGTCGGCGCGGACCTTGGTGAGGCGGGCGTAACCGCGGCGAGGCTCCACCACCAGGCTCCAGCCGCAGGCGTAGTCGAACCACTGGGCCAGCGGCTCGCGACGACGTCGTACCAGTTCGAAGCCGGCCGGGTCGGCGGTCTCGGTCAGCAGGGGGCGGGCGAGGAGGAGACGGATGGCTCGGGCGACCTCCTCACGTTCCGCCGCGGCCAGTTGGTTGGCGAGGGTGCTCATCCCGCAGCCTCCTGCGGCGTGGCGCGGAGGGCCGAGTGGACGCTCGCTCCGCCCGCCGCTGTGATGTGGACGACGTAGTCCGGTCCGGTCAGTGAACCCTTCGTGGTGTGCAGTACGGCGGTGCGCTCGTCGGGAGGCGGAGCCAGCGCGATCTCCACCCGGCCGTCTCCCGTCGTGGCGCGCCTCAGGCCACCCACGTCCGGCCGTGCGGACAGGGCCCGGCCCAGCAGGTCGAGCAAACGGTCGAAGACAGCGGGATCCAACGTGCTGAAGGAGGACAGACGCACGGGTCCATCCGTCTCCAGCACCTGCCAGGCGAGTGCGAGTTCCGCCCGCTCCGTGCGGGCCCGCTCGGCGCGCTCTGCCCTGACTGCCGCGACGTCCCGCACCTTGGCCGTGCGAGTGAAGCGCTCCGTCCGTCCGCTGGTCCGCAGCAGCGCCGACACCTCCACCGATGGGGCCTCGGACCAGGACTGGGACGACGGGATCAGCTCCGGGTCGGAGTGGGCGAGGTGAGCGTGACGTGCCGGGCCGAGGCCGAAGGCCGCCGACCACAACCGGTGCAGATCCTCTTCCGCGGGGGCCGCCGCGAACCAGCGCGCCAGCTCCCGAAAGTCCTGCACGGCGCTGGAGGAGCGGCGCCGCGACTCGTTGATCCGCTCCAGAACCTGCAGGAGCGAGACGATGGCGCGTCGGGCTATGTCGTGCAGCTGCTCGATACGCGGTCGCGCCCCGTCGTCCGGCAGGAACCATGCCCGCAGGCCCGCCCAGCGCGCCCGCCTGCTCTCCAGCCAGCCGGCCGCGGGATCCTCACCGGCCACCGGCGGCAGCTCGGCCCCACGCAGGGCCCGCTCGCGCAGCACGGCGGCGCCCCGCTCCTCCACCCGGGCCACGGCAGCGGCGACTGTCTGCCCGCGCCGGTCGAGGTTGACCAGGAACTCCTGAAGATACGCGACGGTGGCGGCCTTGACATCGCGGAACACCCCCAGATCCGCGCCCTCGGCGCGCAGGAGCCGCTGCAGTTCGCCGTTGAACGCCTTGGTGTTCTCCACCAGAGCGTCCAGATGTCCCTCCAGCTCCCTCAGCGTGCTGAAGATCCGTCGATCGGCCGACGCGGGTTCGCCGGAGAGCAGGCACAGCTCGTCGAGCCGGTCGGCGATCGCCTCCAGCACGGCCGTCTGCAGCGCGCCCGTGGAGGCGAGAACCTCAAGCGCGTGCCGCACTCCGGCGAGAGCGGCCTCGCCCCGGCGGGTCAGCGAATACTGCAGGTTGCGCCGTTCGTACTCCTCGGCCGTACGGTAGTTCTCCGCGTGGTTGTGCACCACGTCCAGGAGCTCCCACTGCACGAGTTTCCTGAGCGCCTCATGCAGTTCCTCGTCTTCGACCGCCGCCGCCCAGCCGACTCCGCGCAACCGCTCTCGCACCGCGTCAAGACTCAGCGCCGTCTCCAGGTGTTCACCGGCCACGCCGAAGGCGGCCAGTACCGCCCCGTACAGATCGGACCTCTCCACCGTCGTGAACCGGAACATCTCCGGTGGCACCCTGCGCACGCCTGTCGCCCCTCCCCACCGCCTCAGCGGCATCCGGATCTCCACCGTAGAGGGCGGCACCGACATTCAGGGGCGAGTCACGGAACGGCGGATTCGACCGGTGGGAATCGGGTGGCCCAGGAGCAGGAAACCAGCCCATGAGCCGGTCAGCACCGCTGCCGGCCGTCGGCCCGCGTCATCACAGCGTGCGGGTGGGTCACTGCAGTCCGGAGCCACTGTCCTGGGCAGGGATTACGCTGCCCGGAAAATGATCAGCAGGTTGCGGTTCACCCTCGGGTGGCCGGAACCGGGCCGGAGGGCGGGGCATGGGCAAGGACATGGTGACGGTTTCCTACGCCGAGGGCTGGGACGCCGGCGCCCGCCGCGCGTTCGGACCGCTGACGCGGGCGGAGGCGGAGGAACGGGACGGAGCCGGGGACCCCTACGTGGTGCTGCACCGGGTCCCAGGGCGCGCGGTCCCCGCAGAGGTGCACCTCGTCGCCTGGCGTGACCATTTCGTCGGGCAGTGGGCCTACGACGAGCTGGGACGGCGAACCCACGATGTCGACCTCCGGCTGCTGGAGGACGACCGCCTGTTCCTGCGGCAGTACGTGGAACGACGATACGCCTCACCGGAGCAGCCGGACCTGGCGCCCGACGCCTGGCGGCTCACGGTGGAACTCCTCCCCGGTTGCAGAGGCAGGAAGGTGCTGGAGGAACGTGGCCGGAACGGCGGGTCGTTCCACACCCTGGCCGATGTGCCGGAGGAGCGGCGGTGGTACGCCCGGTGCGGGTTCGGAGTCCGGGCGGCCGACCCGTCCCGGCCGTCGGACGGGCCCGAGCCTGGTGACGCCACAGCACAGGAGGTGGCTTTCGCAGGCGACGAAGAGCCCGCATCGTTGTGGCGCCCACCGAAGCCCATGCGCATGGAGTTGCCGGTCAACGACCTCTTCCAGCCGGGGAACCCCTTCCCCGTGGAGCCCTGGGACGAGACGGAGACAGCCGAACCGCGGCACATCGCCATGGTGCGCATCCCGAGCGGGCGCCTGGCCGTCTCGGACCCTCTCGACGAGAAGCCCCGGGAACTCGCCGAGCGCATACCCCCCGGCGAGTACGCGCTGGAGACGGCCGTGATTGTCGGCGAGGGCGAGTACGGCGGGGATCGGTTCCCGGTCACCGAGGAGCCCGCCGTGCGCCTGTTGATCCGGGACGAGCCCACCGTCACCTGGGAGTTGGCGCTGAGCGAAGGCGACGATCCCCGGCTGCTCCTCGACGGTCACGCCTACGGCTTCAGCACCGACGGGGCGGCCGGCAGCTTCGCGGACGCCGCGGCCTGGGAGACACTGTCCGGAAAGGTCGGGCGCCACTACGAGGAGCAGGACGACGGCGCATGCGAGTCCATCGGCGACGGCCGCATACGTGCCGTCGACGAGGCGACCGGAAGCGACCTGGTGTCGTTCTGCACGGGGGGCGACGGGACATGGCCGGTATGGCTCGGCCGCTCCGCCACCGGCGAACTCGTCTCGATCGTGGTGATCACGTCGTACCTCTAGCCTCGCACCGCGCAACACCGTAAACGTACGGGTGCGTTCGCGGACAGGCGGCATGCCACCAAATCCCCCGGCTTCCGCGGCTTCCGCGCGGTCCGCCCCGCCCCGCGCGCACTCCTCACCCATCCGACGGCCCGCCACCGCTGGAAGCTGACGACCGGCCGACTGTTCATCGACATCGGCATCGTCGTCGTCACGACTGCCTGAACCGGCCGCGGCAGATCATTCGCCTCCGCCGACACTGTGCGCGGGCACGCCCCATCGCGTCGCTGGGGCTGCCGATGACATCGTGACAGGACTGGTGGCTAGCCGATCCCGTAGAGAGTCGCCAGGTCGACCAGGAGCAGATCGTCACGGTCGGCCGCGGACTCCATCAAGTCCGGGTAGAAGCCGTGCAGGGAGAACAGGGCCAGTGTGGTGCCCGTGGTGTCGTAGCCCTGGTCGGTGAGCAGGGCGCGGATGTGTTCCAGGCGCTGCAGGTCACCCGTACCCCGGCGAGCAGCGGTGGCCTTGGCCTCGCCGATGAGGGCGATCCTGGCGCGCGGAGCTTGCGGGCGTTCGCCCAGAGCCAGGGCGATGACGTCGACCTCGTGCTTGGTGCGGGCCGCCGGGTCGGCCACCTCGGTGGTGCCGACCGGGCCGGGCAGGCCGCCGGGAAGCAGGGTGTGGGCGTACCGACGGGTGAAGGCGCGGGCGAGGTCCTCGAAGTGGGGGCCGAGGATCTTGGAGTTGAAGGTCGGCGCGGCGGCCTGCCATGCCTGTTCGGCGAAGCCCTGCTCGACGGTGGCCGCCTGCGGCAGGGTGATCAGCTGGTTGAAGCGGATGACGGGGTCGGCCAGCGTGATGACGGGGTGGCGGGGACGCAGGATGTCCTGCTCGCGCTGGACGTAGCCCGTGGACTGAAGGACGTCGAGCGGGTGGGTAACGGCGTTGCGCTGGCGTTCCAGGGCCGCGCCGATCCTGGTGGGGGTGGTGGCTCCCTGGGCGATCGCGGTGAGGATGTCGTAGTACAGGGTGTGCTGGGTGATCCGCGGATCCTCGCGCAGCAGATACTCCGTCTCCGTGCGCGAGTACACCGCCCGCCCCGGGTCCAGGAGCGTCCGCGTCAGCCAGGAGGCGAAGCCGTCGTTCGGGTGCGGGCGTGCCGCCACCGGCCGGTAACCGGGAGCGCCACCGAGAACGGCGTGCACCTGCAGGGCGGTCAGCGGGTCGTCGATCTGCCAGAACACGCGGCTGGCCCGGTAGTCGAAGGCTCCCAGCCTCAGATCGATCACCGCACGGCCGCGCAACGGCTTCGTTCCCGACAGCAGTTCGTGCATGACGCTCATCGCGGACCCGCACAGGATCACCCGCGCTCCAGGTCCGGCCCCGGTGCCCCGCTGGCGCTCGTCGTAGAGCTGCTGGAGCAGGCCGGGGATCTCGGGAGAGTGCTGGAGGAGATACGGCAACTCGTCGATCACCAGCAGCGGAGTCTGTGATCGCGCGGTGACGTCAAGGGCGTTGGACAGGACATCACGCCAGTCGGTCAACCGCAGCGTGCCGGGCCGCAGACCCGCGTGGGCCGCGATGGCATCGCTGAACCGCTGGATCGCCGGCAGCCGCCCTTCCTCCCGCACCGCGGTGACGTACAGACCCCCGACCCGCTCCGACAGCGCCTGCAGCAGATACGACTTCCCGTGCCGCCTGCGCCCCGACACGATCCCCAGACGCATCGCCGGATCCGGATCCGTGACGAACTCGGTGAGCAGACCCCACTCATGATCACGGTCGACCACGTCCTCGGGTTTGGCAAGCATGCCTTCGTCCACCGGAACTCCCCACAGCCTGATCGAATTCTGTCTAAGTCTACTTAGACAGAATCCGTCCAGCCCGACTTTCCTGACGACCGGCAACAGGGATCACTCGCGGTAACCGCCGCGGCGTCATGTCAGTGGCTCCCCCCGACAAGGCCGTCACGTGCGTCGCGACACCTTGCTCCGGTCGGCCTCACCGACGAGAGCCGAGCGTCATATGAGCGTCAAGAGTCCCGACGATCGGACATCACGCAACCGCTCCCACCAGTCACTCCAACACAAATCCGCAGGTGAGGCAGGCCCGAAGGGTTTGACCTGCCGGATACCGCGAAACAGGTCGAGACCCACCGGCGCTCCTGCTGAACTGCAGGTCAGCGGTTCTTCCCCGCAGGCTCCAGAATCGCCACGCACTCCACGTGCGACGTCATCGGGAACACGTCACACGGCACACAAGGGAAGAAATACCAGGCCAGAAGGCTTTTTCGACCCTTCGAGCAGTCGTACGAGCCCTCGGAGCGTCAAACGAGCGTCACGAGCAGAGGGCGGCCTACCACTCGAAGAGCTTCCAGAGCTGGATAGCCGTGTATTCCACCCCTGTGGAGGCAGCTTGGGAGACATGAACCCCTACAGACCACCTTCGCCGACCGGATCATCGTCAACAGGAACAATCTCGACTGCGCAGGCCCGAGCCGCTTCGCACCCGCACCCGACTACGCGAACGAGTCCAGTTCGTCGGCGAAACCGCCGTGCTCCGAGACGGCCAGCCCCTGCGAGTAGGCGATGCCCGCTATCCAAAGGAACTGCGCGACTTCGGGCGACTCTGGGATCAGACGCTCATACCGGATGCCGTCCCCGCCCCGCTTGGTGCGGGCGGATGACCTGGGGAGGAGTGAGCGCAGGGCGATGTTGCAGGAGTTGTCGAGGACGAACGACTCCCCGATGGCCGACATGTCCTCGAGCCTGCCCGAGTGGCCAGGTTCTACCCAGGACCCGGACGACGAGTCCCGCCGCCCGCTCGACGGCGGCCGTCAGGAGCATGTATGAGATGGCGTGGTCGGCCCCGTACTGAGCCGACTTGGCTGCCTCACGGTCGGTGCATATGGCTCGCGGTGGATCGCCGCCAGATCCTCCCGCCCGGGGAGATCGGCAGCACGCTGTCCACCGCCAGCTGCACTCGGAAGGAGGTAGGGCACCAGGGCGTCAAGATCGATGTCCAGCGGGAAGGGTACCGGGACCTTCAGCCGACCACGATGAATGCCGGTCGGAACGTATGTGCGAGTCATGCCGTCCAGTTCACGCATGGACGGCGGGAGCGCCGGCTTGGAAACGCCAGAAGTGCGCGATCCTGGCCTGCGCGGACTTGAACAGCTTGAGCGACCGGTCACGGTCCGCGGGCTCTTCCGAGACGACCTCGACCACCAGCATGACCTCTTCAGGCGCGTACCAGGTGAGGTCGGGGTCGTAAGCGGCGGTGGAGACCAGGAGGTCGGGCTCCGGGCGGCTCTTGTTGTTCGAGACGGACGGTCATCTCCCGCTCGTTCTTCCAGCGGCCCTCGTTGCGAGGTCTTGCGCTGGCCGGGCGCCAGCCGGCCAGTTGCTTCACGACCGCAGTTGTAAAGAAGGGGGAGGTACTCACGGATGGACCAAAGGCGGTTGCGGTCTCAGCGAGGGTCTCGTGCTTGCGCAGGTATGCGAGAGCCACAAGGGTTCGCTGGTGCGGCGGCAGTTTGCAGCGGAAGTCACTCTCACGGGTGATGATGAGCATCGTGACCCACTCGACCAAGGTATGAGGGAGGTCGAGTGCGGCAGGATAGGAAATCTACGGGCTCCTGGGTCGGCAGGTCGAGGCTTCGAACACCACCCCAACGGCTCAGGAGCTCTGGGGGTCGCGGGCACCCAGGCCGTCACCGGATCGATGCCACTCTGCAAGGCTCACCGGGACCATCAGCACCGGCCGTAACGGCTCCGACCGTCCTCTCCTTGTCACAGAACGGTGTCAACGCGGATCCGGGGACGCCTGTGGAGTGGAGGCACCCCGGAAAAGCCCCGATACTGCGTCAGTAACGCATGACTCGCCAGGATTACGGGGGTGCAAGGCGGTGCAGAGCAGCGGGTCGTTCGAGACGTCCGTGGTCGGGACGTCCCAGGAGACAGCCCGTCAGCTTGTCCGTTTCATCGCGGGCCACCGTGAGCGGGAGACGCCCTGGCCTGTCGAGCATCTCCGGGCGACGGCTCCGTTCGTGGTGCTGATGCAGCGCCGGATCGCCATCCTTTCGTCAGCCGCCGCCGAACGGCCGGAAAGGATCGTCGACGGAGGTCCGGGTGCGGAGCTCGGGTCGTGGCTGTCGGAAGCAGCACTCGAGTCCGGCGACCTGGCGCTGGCACAGCTTCTGGACTGGTCGTCGAAAGCCTGGGAGGGGCGCGGCCGTACTGATCTGTTCCGTACGGTCCAGGCTCTCCCGGCGCCTTTGACACACCAGTTAGCGGAGACGGTGGACGGCACGTCGTCGGCGGCCCTGCTGAACTCCCTCGGTTCCGGCCTGCTGAGGAAGCAGGCCGAGAAGCTGCGCGATCTCACCCAGAGTTTGGCGGGGACCTACCGTGCCGTCACCCAAGGCCTGTTCGTCCAGCCGGTCGCCAACTTGCTCAGCGACGTGGCCGATGGTCGGCTGGACGACCACGGGCTGTTGTCCCACAGCCCGGAGGAGTTGGTCGCCGGGGTCGTACGTTTCCAGCAGGACCAGCAGTCCTTCCGCCATCGGCAGTTGGTGAAGGCCACGACCGAGGTGGTCGCGCAGGTTGAGCGGTTGCTGGAACTGGCGGACGCCTTTCCCTGGGAAGCGCCGCGGATTCCCCGCCCGGAGGATCTGTCCGGGGCCGGCCTCGACGCGACGCTCGCGTCCGTGCTGACGGCGGCGCTGGACTACGCCGAAATCGACTCGCCGCGTACGGGCGACGGAGCTTCCCTCCTGCCGTTTCTGGCGCAGCGGGTCCTCGAGGAGGCCGATCCGCTCGCCCGCCCCCGGGTCGCCCTGGTGGTCGAGCATTCCGGCATCCCTCGTCATGTGTTGAACGAGGCCTTGGCTCCTCTAGAAAGACTCGGGGAACAGGCACAGGCTCTGGCGTCACCCGGCGAAGGACCGGGTTCCGAGGATCTGCTCCCCCTGCGCTCCCTCGTCATGGAAGCACTGGCACGCGGGGATCTGGAAGATGCCGAGCAGGGGATCGATATGCTCGCCGAGGCCCGGGAGGAGATGGATCTCGCCCGCCGGCTCGAGACGTGCCGTGAGGCGCTGAGCGATCAGACCGAAGAAGACCTGGATCTGCGAACCGCCGAAAGATACCTCAACGACAGGGACTTGCGTGCGGCCGCGCGCTACCTGGACGCCGTTGAGCAGCGCCTCGGCTGGTCGGCGCCCCGGGAGACGGGGCCGGCCGTGGGCCAGGACGGCGGACCTGCCGGAACACCGCCGCCACCCGTTGAGGATTCTGTTCCGTCGGGGACGACGTCCGCGTACCACGGAACCGTTGCGGGAAGCTCTCTCGACACCCGTCTGCGGTTCTCCGACACGGTCGTCGACGATCCGAGCGAGGCCCTGAGGGCGCGGATCCTGGCCAGCAGGCGTTTCGACGCCACCCCGGCGATAGTGGCCGAGGCTCAGCAGGCCCTGCACCAACTCGCGCAGTCCGGCGACGACGAGGCGGTGCACCGCACTGCTCGGCAGCTGCTGCAGGTCGACCCCCGGGCAGCCGCCGAACTGCTGGAACGCTCCGAGCTGCGGTTCGCGGCCGCGCTGCGCCCGATGACCTGGCATCTGCTGGAACAGGCGCTCCAGTCCTGCGGCGAGTACACCCGGGCCGAGAAGGTCTTCCACCTCGGCCATCCGCCTCTGCCGCCCGAGGGCCTCTCCTTGTACGCCGCCAAGGCCGGGGGCCTCCCTCTGGAGCCACGACTGGGCAAGGTCCCCCGTTCGTTCGCCGAGAGGCCCGACATGGCGGAACTGGTCGACGCCGTCGCCCTCCACGATGCGCCGCGGGCGGCCCGTGCCTACGCCGAGGCCCGGGCGGCGGGATTCACCTCGGCCCTGGGGCCCGCCGTGGGATGGCATGTGCTGGCCGGACGCCCGGCTGAAGGACTGGGCGTCTACCGCCGTTACGGGCGCCGCCAGTACCTCAACGCGTCCGCGGCCTGGAACATCGCTTGCGCGTACGCGGCGGTCGGCCTAGTGGGTCACGCCGTGGAGTCCCTCAAGGTTATGTACCGGATCCTGCCCGGGAAGATGTCCCGCGAGCAGCTGGACTCCGTGACCTCGTTCTGTGCCCAGCACGGTGTCCAGTCGCCTTTGGCGGCGGCCGCTCCGCAGCCGACCGTCCAGCACTCGGCCGACGGCAGCCAGACCAGCGAGTCGCTGGCCAAGCATCTGTACGAGTCGGGGCGGGCGGAGGACGCGGCCCGTCTACTGGAACAGGTGCTCGGCGAGAACGCTTCGTCGCCAGGGGCCTTTCTCATGCTGCGCATCTGCCGGGAGTCGGGTAACCTGGCGCGCGCGCGGGCGGTGATCACCCGGATCGCCGAGACGCCGGACGCGCTCGGCTGGCGGCATTACGTCGAGCTGGCCCGTACGGCGCTCGATCCGCGGTGCCTCGACACCGTCATCGCACGAAATGTGCTGAACCAGGCGCGTGACCTGGGAGCGCCGGACACATGGACCGGTCCTCTGGAGCAGCGCCTCCGCGCGATGACCGACTCGGGAGGTTCGTCGCCCGCTGGTGGGCCGGGGGTCGTGACGACGGGGACCGGTGACCCGAACAGCGGTCACCGGGAAATCCTCGTCTTCCGGACCCTAGAGGACAGGCTCCGCGCCGGCGGTCTGCTGGACGCGCTGTGGGAGGCCCGTGCCACGTCCGGACAGGGGGGCATCACGATCTCCGACATCGTGTCGGGGCTCCGGAACACTCAGACACCGATTCCGGACGGACTTCCCTTTGCAGTTCTCCTCGAGGACGTGGAGGAGACAGGCGACGACTACCTGGTACGTGAGGTGTCCTACTGGCTGCTCGACGGCGGCCAGGCAAGGGAAGCGGCCGAACTCCTACAGAGGTGCGTGTCATGGACGCCACCGGAAAAGCTTCCCCGGATGCTGCTGCTCCGTGACCGGGCGGCGCGTGAAGCCGGGATACCGAACGAGTTCCTGCCCAAGAGGCCACCGCGCACGCGGGAGGCGGGACCGCAACAGCCGGCCGTCCGGCGAGAACTGAGGCCCAGGACCGCGACCATCAGCGGTCCGGTGGCCACCGAGCCCGGTATCCGTCTGGCCCAGCAGCCACCGCCCGGATCAACCCTCGACTACATCGCCGACGCGTGGGCGGCGGCAGTCCGTGATCATCCGGTCGCCCTCGCGAACGCGCTGGGCTACCTGGTCCTGGCCGGAAGTCCGGAAGACGCTCTGCTCCTGCACGATCAGTGGGCCGACACCCTGTGGCTCACGGCCGGAGCGGCCTGGAACCTGGGATGCGCCTATGCGGCCACAGGCCGGCTGCACGCCGCCGCCACGACCTTCGAATACTGTCTGCGCGTGCTGCCCCGTCAGCCGTCGCCGGATCAGCAGGCCGCCCTCAACGACCTCTTCACGGAGATCGGCCGTAAGGTTCCCCAGCAGACGGGGCTGGTTCCTGTCCGACGGCGCACCATCGCGCAGCCGGACGATGTGCGGGGCAGCGCCTCCTCACGTCCGGCCTCGTCGTCCCCTTCCGTCCAGCACCGGTTTCTCGCCGAGGCGGAGGTCGAGGCGGCCCGTCTGATCGCGCAATGCCGCAGCGCCCCGAGTATCAGCGCCTTCCGCACCGCGGCCGACGCGGTGCGGAAGGCAATGCGCCTGGGTGAAGTCCAGGAGGCTGGGCGTTATGTGCCGATCATGCGGGAACTGTTCTCCCTCACGCCGGATGCCGCCACGGCGGCCGGCCTGGCGATGGTCCTGGAGGCAGCACAGCGTCCGGTCCCCGCCTGGGAACTCCTGACGGAATGGATCGAGAGGACCCAGGCGAACTTCGAGCTGCTCGCCCCGGCGGTCCGCGTGGCGAAGGCGCTCGGGCGTGCACAGGAGCTGCGTGCCCTCTTGGAGCCCTATCACTCCAACGACGCTCACTTCGAGTTCCATCTCTCCCTGGCAAAGCTCTCCCAGCAGTTGGGAGCCCGGGAGGACCTGGGCCGCTATGCCGAGCTGGCGCTGATGAGCAACCCGACCTGTGCCGAGGCCGCGATCCTGCGCAAAGCAGCCGGTCCTCTCCCTTCCCCGGGCCGGGCCGCCGACCGGGTAGTGCGGAACATCGTCGACCAGGGTCTGGACCGGCGGCAGACCGTGCGCAGACTCAAGAAGGAGTACACACCCACCCTGGACGACCTCCGGGTACGGGCGCTGGCACGGTTCCAACCCCCGACGAGCCCGACGGCCCTGAGGAACCAGCTTCCCGGCTGGGCGAAGGAGGAGGCGCAGGATCTGCTGGAAGCGGCGGCGAACGAGGAATGGGAGCTCGCCTCGGACCACGCCCTAGAGCTCGTCGCCAGGAAGCCCCGCTACGCACGCGTTTCAACGGTGGCCGCTGTCTGCCTGATCAACGCGGAGCGGGACGAGGAGGCCCGTACGGTCGCGTCGCTAATCGGTTCCCGTCGGGACCGACAGGTGGTCCTCGTGTACCTTGCCTGCGCCCGTCGTGACTACGCCGAGGCAGTGAGACTGCTCTCCCTCTCACCTGTCTGGTACTCCGACCAGGACCAGCTGCTCGCCCATGCCGGACTGCTCACCGACCGCGAGATGGCTGACATGCCCGTCGCCGCGGTGGAACTGCTGCTGCTGCACGCACGGCTGGACCCCCGGCGCAGTTCCACACCGGCCGCGCTGGCAGCCGTCCTCGCGGACGAGGCGGGGGAGAAGTCACTGGTGGCCCAGGCGCTGGACCTGCTGCGCCAGCCGACCCCACCACCCGGTGACGTCCTGGTCGACACCGCGCTCGCGGCCGGCACACCCGAGGCCCTGAACAGCGGCGTCCAGCCGTTGACCGAGGCGCAGTTGCAGCGTGTGTACGAGTTTCTCGAGGACGATCCCGTCCGCCTGCACAAGTTCCTGAGCGGCAAGGTGCGGCGCTCGCCGGGCAGAGCGGCACAGAAGGAAGTCACGACGCGGGCCTTGCTGCTCGGGACGGCCTGTGCGCGCCGAGGACAGTACCGGACCGCAGTCGCCGCCTTCGAGCGAGCGCTGAACGGTGGAGCGCCTCACCACACGGTCTGCTCCCGGCTGGCCAGCGCCTTCGAAGAGGCGGGTCTGCCGGACCCGCACGACTACGCCGACCAGATTCTGGCCGGGCGGGCTGTCGCCGAAGCGGCGGCAGAGCCATCCGAGAAGCTCGCGTCTCTGGTGTCTGCGACGAAGGAGCTGCTGAGGAGTCCGAAGCTCGGAGACCACCTCAAGGAAGTCGGCGACGCGCTGGCCGAGTGCGCAGTGGGCCTCGACGTGGCAGTGAGCCGAAGCCTCGCCAGGTGCTGGCAGCGGCAGTGGCAGCAGTTCCAGGCTCGGCCGACGAGCAGAGCGTCGGCGGAGACGCTCGAAGACCACACAGCCGAGACCGAGAACCAGATTCGCACGGGAGAGGCGCTGATCCCGGATCTCTCCGAGCCGCTCGGCGTCCACGCCAAGGCGACGCAGGACGCGCTGCGCTCGGTGTGGGACGACTACGGCCGCGATCAGCTGCTGTCGGGTGCGACGTCGTCCGAAGGCTCCGTCACCCTGCGGCGATCCACCGCGACACGGCTCAGCAACGGGCCGGTCGAGCTCCAGCTCGTCGTGCGCGCGGGCCGGGATCTGCGTGACACGAAGGTCACGGTGCTCGGCCACGAGAGGTCTCTCGGGGAGCTGAGGGCGTCGAACACCGTCGGCTGCTTCCTCGCGGTCCCCGCCTCCGACCGCGAACTCACCGTCGAGGTCTCCGGGACGCCGGCCAACGGGGACGAGACGGAAACGGCGCTGTTCACCGTGCAGGTGAAGCAGCTCGTGCGTCAGGAAGCAGTCGTGTCCAAGTTCCGGCCGGGCGAACCGGCAGTGCCGGGCATGTTCGTCGGACGCACGAGCGAGCTTGAACGTCTGCGCACCGTGTACGCGGATGCTCACCGGCACTCGGTGCCGTCACTCGTCATGATGGGCTCTCGGCGAGCCGGCAAGACATCGATCATCCATGAACTGATGCGCATGCACAGCGGGGCAGCCGGCGAGCTGCTGGCGCCGGCGGAATGGCGCATTCCGCGCGCCCTCACCGTTCTGGTCGACGGACAGGAGACGAATCCGGGGTCGGCCCCGATGCTTCAGCAAATCGCCAACTCGGTCCTGGACCGGATCGAGGACGTGTACGGCCGCGACCTGAGCGGCGTGGAGCTTCCCGGGGACAACAGTGTGAACTTCCGCCGCTGGTGGCGGCGCCTGCGCCGCGAGGTGTGGCCGAACGAGGAGATCGCTCTGCTGATCGTCGTCGACGAGTTCCAGGAGCTGCTGAACCGCTATCCGAATTCTCAGGCCAAGGCGAACGACATGGGCGTTCTGCGCGCGCTGAAGCTCGACGGAACTCTGGCTCTGCTCTTCAGCGGCTCCTGCACCACCGAACAGTTGCGCCAGTCCCTCGAAGGCACGCTGTCGCAGCAGGACTTCTCCCAGCCCATGCGCATCGGTCCGTTGGACCGTCAGGCGACCCTGCAGATCGTTCACCAGGGCTTCGACAACACCGTCCAGGTGCTCGCCTCTGCTGCCGAGCTCGTCTACGACAAGACACGGGGTCATCCTCAGCACGTCCACATGATGGGCAAGAGGCTCGCCGAGCTGCTGGAGCAGCTGAATCGTACGGTCATCGACGAACAGCTCGTGGACGAGGCCGGCGAGTGGGTCAGGAGGCAGCGTCAAGCCGTGCTGGACATCGCGGACCCCTACGCGAGCGGCGCCCGGATCCCGGACCTGTTCTTCAAGATCGACAGCGAACTGGACACCGATCCGGACGAACTGCAGGTCCGCCGTGCCCTCACGGAGGAGGAACGGCGGCAGCTGGACGACTACCTGGACTACGGATTGCTGGTCCTCGAGGGCAACTGCCTTTCCTGGGCGAATGGAATCGTGCAGGGATGGCTCAAGGAGCAGAGTGGCCCTCCGGAGGACGACCCGGACGGGATGCATCCGCATGAGCGGGAGCTGCGCACTGCCGGCTACCAGGTGCAGGATCGCATCTCTCCGTCCGACAAGCGGTCCTGCGTGGCCGTGCACCGGGACGATCCGTCGACCAAGTACATCGCCAAGTACTACCCCGAAGCGGATCGCAACGTGCTGCGCGAGATCACGAAGGTGCTCGGCGGCGACGCATACGAACAGATGCAGGGAGTTCCTTCGCGCTGGGAAGTCCGGGGAAGCTGGCTTGTCTACGAGCGAGTCAACGGATTCTCACTGGGCGATCACCTTGTTTCGACCCCGTCCATCGATCCGGTGAAAGCCGCCCGTTGGGTGCTGATGGCATGCTGGACACTCCAGAATGTGTGGGAGAACCAGCGCATGTCGCACGGGGACATCCGCCCCGCCAACCTGATCCTGTCCGGCGACGCTCAGAACGACAATCGAGAGGTGTTCGTGGTCGGCTGGGGGTACGGGTGCGTGAGTGCGGGACCCGAACACCGCCCGCTGCTGACACCGAAAGGTTCGCGCTACTACCGGGCGGCGATGGGGGACGGCGACATCCGGGGGCCCGAGCACGACGCCCTCGCACTGGTGGCCGTACTGTACGAACTGGTCCACCCCGAGCACCGATTGCCGCTGAAGCCGGACAATTCCGTGGACGCGGAGGCGCTGGTCCGCGACGACCTACCGGGGGTTCCGCCGGCCCTGCAGTTTCTGTTGAAGGATGCCCTGCACCCGCTTTCAGCCCGCCGGTACCGATCCCCGTCGGATCTGGCAGAAGCACTGATCAACGCGCTTCCGGCCGAACTCGGCCCGCGGGAGGCGCCTCCAGGCCCGAGCGAGGTTCATCTAAACGAACACACCTTTAAGGCAATGCCGGTCTTTCCCTCACCATCCCCGCCACCGGTCATCAACTACGTCACCGCCTCAGCCCGTTCCATCCAGGAGGAATCCATGACTGACAGCAGCATCAAGATCGATCGTTCCACCCTGCAGGGAAATGCGATCGGCCACAAGAGCAAGGCCAAAGTCACCAATACGTCGTCCGTCGGTCCAGATGCGACCGCTGAGAAGCAGGACCTGGGCAAGCTGGTCGCCGAACTCCGGGCGGAGATCGAGCGGATCCATGACCAGATGAACGAGGGCGACGCGAACGACGTGGCGACCACGCTCGAGCGGCTCGAGGGCGAGGTACAGAACGAGCAGCCGAACCCCGGCAGGATCGCCCGACTCGCTGGCTTCCTGCGCGACACGCTTGAGGCGATCGCTGGAGCCGCCACGGCATTCACGGCTGCCACACAGATCGTCGACGCTGTCAGCGGCTGACGCTCTCCCGGCCGCTGGCGGCTGGTCAACAGCCGCCACAGCTCGGTGCGCCGCGTGCCGTCGGCCAGGACGACGGTCAGCCACGCCTCCACCACCCGCTGCCCGCCCGCCCTGGCACGGTAGCGGCGCGGGAGGACCGCGGTAAGGCAGGAGTCGTCGGGCAGCGGGCGGCGCACCGTCGGGTGCCGCTTCAGTTGCGGGTGGAGCGCATCACAAATCGGGCGCCGGTGTCCTGCACGGCCTGAGGGAAGTCGACCGCGTCGTAGTAGGAGTCGGTCGGCAGGAGCATCGATGCATCCAGACGTCCCAGCAGGCGGCGTGCGTAGATCAGGGCGTCACAGCACGCCGCAGAACCACCGTTCCTGGTGGGCAACAGCTACCGCGCAGAGCCGCCGGCCCTCTGCCCACCGGCGGTCCGAGCGTCATATGAGCGTCAAGATCTTCCGCAAGTCGGCTCTCCTTCATCCCCCACACGAGTCTCGGCAGCGGAAAACCGCAGGTGAGGGACTGAGCCACCGTCCGACCTGTTGGACATGGCAAAACAGGTCGAGAGCCGACCCGGAACAGAGAACCCGCAGGTCAGGCAGTCTTCCGAGCAGGCTCCAGAATCGCCACGCACTCCACGTGCGAGGTCATCGGAAACAGGTCGAACGCCCGCAGCGTCCGCACCCGGTAGCCGCCCTCACGGAAGTACGCCAGGTCGCGGGCCAGGGCCGCCGGGTCGCAGGCGACGTAGGCGATGCGGCGGGCGGCGAGGGAGGTGAGGTGGGCGACCGTGGTGCGGCCGGCGCCCGCTCGGGGCGGGTCGAGGACGATGAGGTCGACCTCGGTGATGCCGGTGCGCGGCAGGACGGACTCGACCTTGCCCTGTTCGACGCGGACGCGGGGGAAGTCGGCGAGGTTGTGCCGGGCGTCCTCCACCGCGCGCTTGCCGGACTCGATGCCGAGGACCGCGCCCTTGTCGCCGACGCGGTCGGCCAGGGCGCCGGCGAAGAGGCCGACGCCGCAGTAGAGGTCGAGCGCCATGTCGCCCTTGCGGGGCAGGAGGCCCTGCATGACCGTCGTGACCAGGGTGTCCGCCGCCTTCGGGTGGACCTGCCAGAAGCCGCCCCCGCCCACACGGTGGGTGCGGCCGTCGGCGCGCTCGCGGACGAACGGGCGGCCGTGGACGCGGTGGACGCCGCCGGTCTTCTCGTCGACGCGGAGGACGGAGACCGGCTTGTCCAGTTCCACCAGCGGCAGGCGGGCGCCGGGGCGCGGGGTCAGGATCACCTGGCGGTCCTGCGAGCCCGTCGCCGCGATCGCCTCCACGGACTCCATGCCGGTCCAGTCGCGCCGCTCGATGCCCAGCTCGCTCACCCCGGCCGCCGCGATCATGCAGTGGTCGATCGGCTCGACCTCGTGCGAGCGGTGGCGGCGCAGGCCGGCCTTCCCCGTGGCGGGGTCGACCGCGTACTGCACGCGGGTGCGCCACTGCGGGACCTCGCCCGCGGGCAGCTTGTCGCCCTCGGCGGGCATCACCGTGCCGTCCCAGCCGGCCTCCTCGGGCGTGAGGCCCGCGAGCCGCTTGAGCTGCTCGGCGAGCACCTCGCCCTTGAGGCGGCGCTGGGCACCCGGCTTGGCGTGCTGCCAGTCGCAGCCGCCGCAGCGGCCGGGGCCCGCGTAGGGGCAGGGGGCCTCGACACGGTCCTTGGAGGCATCGACGATCCGTACCGCGTCGGCGCGCAGGAACCGGGCGCCCTCCTCGCCCTCGGTCACCCGGGCCACGACCCGCTCGCCGGGCAGCGCGTGCCGTACGAACAGCACCTGGCCCTCGGCGGTACGGGCGATGCAGTGGCCGCCGTGGGCGACGGGACCGATCTCGACCTCGTACTCCTGCCCCACCAGCGAGGCGCCCTGTTCCTGGCCCACCCGCGAGTTCTTCTGTTCTGCGTGCATGGTGGGGTGACTCCAGATCGGGAAGGGCGGACGGCGTTCGGCCGGACAACAGCCCACCAGTCTACGTGGACGCCGTCCGGCCGTTCACCGCGAGGGGGCGGCGCCTCCTGTCAGCGCTTCGCGGCCTGCGACTCCTTCGGTTCCTTGGCGCGCTCCTGGGCCGGGCCGCGCCGCACCGCACCCGGCGCGCTCCACTCCTGGCGCCTGCGGGCGCGCTGCTTGGCCGCCTCGGAGGAGGCCAGCTGGTAGGGCACCGAGGTGACCATCACGCCCGGCGTGAACAGCAGCCGGCCCTTCAGGCGCAGCGCGCTCTGGTTGTGCAGCAGGTGCTCGTACCAGTGGCCGACGACGTACTCCGGGATGATCACCGAGACGGCGTCGCGCGGGGACTCCTTGCGCAGGCTCTTGACGTACTCGATGACCGGGCGGGTGACCTCGCGGTAGGGCGAGTCGAGCACCTTCAGGGGTACGTCGATGCCGCGCCGCTCCCACTCCTCGCGCAGCGCCCGGGTCTCGGCCGGGTCCACGTTGACGGTGAGCCCCTCCAGGGTGTCCGAGCGCATCAGCTTGGCGTACGCCAGGGCGCGCAGGGTGGGACGGTGGATCTTGGAGATGAGGACCACGGAGTGGACGCGGGAGGGCCGGACGGTGTCGTCGTCCGGGCCGTCGGGGGCCGCGATCTCCTCGGTGACCCGGTCGTAGTGCTTGCGGATCGCGGTCATCGTCGCGAAGAAGATGCACATGCCGAGCAGGGCCACCCAGGCGCCGTGCGTGAACTTGGTGACGAGGACGACGACCAGCACGGTGCTGGTGAGGAACGCGCCGAAGGTGTTGATGGCGCGGGAGCGGATCATGTGGCTGCGCCTGGCCGGGTCCCGCTCGGTGGCCAGATGGCGGTTCCAGTGCTTGACCATGCCGACCTGGCTGAGCGTGAAGGACACGAACACGCCGACGATGTAGAGCTGGATCAGCCGGGTGGAGTCGGCACCGTAGACGACGACCAGCAGGATGGCGGCGCCCGCGAGCAGCACGATGCCGTTGGAGAAGGCGAGCCGGTCGCCGCGGGTGTGGAGCTGGCGGGGCAGGAAGCGGTCCTGGGCGAGGATCGAGCCGAGCACCGGGAAGCCGTTGTAGGCGGTGTTGGCGGCCAGGAACAGGACCAGCGCCGTCGCCGCGGCCAGGATGAGGAACAGGAAGCTGCCCTTGCCGAAGACGGCCTCGGCGACCTGGGAGATCACCGGGTTCTGCACATAGCCAGGGCCGACCGGGACACCGTTGTTCAGGAGGTTGGCGGCCGGGTTGTCGGACATGCGGACGCCGGTCGTCATGGCCAGCGTGATGATGCCGCAGAACATCGTCACGGCCAGCAGGCCGATCATCGCCAGCGTGCTGGCCGCGTTCCTGGACTTGGGCTTGCGGAAGGCGGGGACGCCGTTGGAGATCGCCTCGACGCCGGTGAGCGCCGCGCAGCCGGAGGAGAAGGCGCGCAGCAGCAGGAAGACGAGGGCGAATCCGGCCAGTCCCTGGTGCTCCGCCTTGACGTGGAAGTCGGCGGTCGGCGCCCGCATGGTCTCGCCGAGGACGAGTCCGCGGACCGCGCCCCACACGATCATGATGAAGACGCCGGAGACGAACACGTACGTGGGGATGGCGAAGAGCGTGCCCGACTCTTTCACCCCGCGCAGGTTCATCACTGTCAGGAGCACGATCACCGCGACCGCGCACAGCACCTTGTGCTGGACGACGAAGGGGACGGCGGAGCCGAGGTTCTCGATGCCGGAGGAGATCGAGACGGCGACGGTCAGGACGTAGTCGACCAGCAGCGCGCTCGCGACGGTGAGCCCCGCCCTGGAGCCGAGGTTGGTGGTCGCCACCTCGTAGTCCCCGCCACCGCTCGGGTAGGCGTGCACGTTCTGCCGGTAGGAGGCGACCACGGTGAGCATGAGCACGGCGACCGCGACCGCGATCCAGGGGCTGAAGTGGTACGCCGACACGCCGGCGACGGACAGGACCAGCAGTACCTCGCCGGGCGCGTACGCCACGGAGGACAGCGAGTCGGAGGCGAAGACGGGTAGGGCGATGCGCTTCGGCAGGAGCGTCTCGCTCAGCCGGTCACTGCGCAGTGCGCGCCCGATCAGAATACGTTTGGGCACGTCGGTCAGTTTGGACACAACAGAGCATCGTAGGCCTTGGCCCCCCGGGTCGTGCACCCGCCGGTCCAGATCTGCCTCACGAGTGAATTCCGGTACCGAAGACCCTGCGGATTCCGCAGGCGGGGTGTGTGCCGTGCCTAGATGTCTGGACCCCGCTCCCCGCCGACCCCCCGGAGGTCCCGTGCCCCCTACCGCGGAGCTGATCGGCGCCGCCGCCGCGTTGCTCGGCCTCGGATTCCTGACCCTGCGCAGCGTGCGCAGCATCACTCGGCGCCGGCCCTTCGAGGCCGAACGGACCCGAGTGGGACGCCTTGGGGCCGAGTGAGGCGCCGCGCGCCGCGGAGGCGTTAAGGACGCGACAGGGGGTGCCCGCCCCGGACCGGGCATGTGTAGCTTGTCCCTCTGTCTGAGACCCTGATGGGGCTGAGCAGTCGCTATTGACATCGGAAGGACGGTCGTGCACATCGTCATCATGGGCTGCGGGAGAGTGGGCTCCGCTCTCGCCCAGACCCTGGAGCAGCAGGGGCACACGGTCGCCGTGATCGACCAGGACCCCACCGCCTTCCGCCGGCTGGGCCCCGGGTTCGGTGGCCGCAGGGTCACCGGAATCGGCTTCGACCAGGACACCCTGCGCGAGGCGGGCATCGAGGAGGCCGGTGCCTTCGCGGCCGTCTCCAGCGGGGACAACTCGAACATCATCTCGGCCCGGGTGGCCCGCGAGATGTTCGGCGTGCAGAACGTCGCGGCCCGTATCTACGACCCCCGCCGCGCCGAGGTGTACCAGCGCCTGGGGATCCCGACCGTGGCCACGGTCCGCTGGACGGCCGACCAGATGCTCCGCCGGCTGCTGCCCTCGGGCGCCGAGCCGCTGTGGCGCGACCCCACCGGCGGCGTCCAGCTCGCCGAGGTGCACGCCTCCCCCAAGTGGGTGGGCCACAAGATCAGCGAGCTCCAGGAGGAGACGGGCGTCCGGGTGGCGTTCCTGACCCGCCTCGGCGAGGCGATCCTGCCGAGCTCGCAGACCGTGCTCCAGGAGGGCGACCTCGTGCACGTGATGATGCGGACGGACGACGTGGAGAAGGTCGAGGCGGCGTTCGCCGAGGGCCCGGAAGAGGAGAGCGGTCACTGATGAGGGTCGCCATTGCCGGTGCCGGCGCGGTCGGTCGCTCGATCGCGGGCGAGCTGCTGGAGAACGGCCACGAGGTCCTTCTCATCGACAAGGCGCCGACCGCCATCTCGGTCGAGCGCGTGCCGCAGGCCGAGTGGCTGCTGGCCGACGCCTGCGAGATCACCTCGCTGGACGAGGCCGCGCTCCAGCGCTGCAACGTGGTGATCGCCGCGACGGGCGACGACAAGGTGAACCTGGTCGTCTCCCTGCTGGCGAGGACGGAGTACGGGGTACCGCGGGTGGTGGCCCGTGTGAACAACCCGAAGAACGAGTGGCTGTTCAACGAGGCCTGGGGCGTGGACGTGGCCGTGTCCACGCCGCGGCTGATGTCCGCGCTGGTCGAGGAGGCGGTGAGCGTCGGCGACCTGGTACGGCTGCTGCGCTTCAGCCACGGCGACGCCAACCTGGTGGAGCTGACCCTGCCGGAGGAGTCGGCGCTGGCCGGCACCCAGGTCGGGGACGTCGAGTGGCCCGAGGACACCTCGCTGGTCACCATCATCCGCGGCACCCGGGTGCTCACCCCGTCCCGGGAGGACTCCCTGGAGGCGGGTGACGAGCTGCTGTTCGTGGCCGCGCAGGCCCGTGAGGAGCAGCTGGAGGACCTGCTGTCGGTGCGCCGGGAGCGCTGAGCGCCCGAGGTCCGCGCACGGCGCGGGGCGCCCGGTACGAGCACCGGCGTCCGCATACGGCGAAGGGGCGCCCGGAGATCCGGGACGCCCCTTCGCCGTGTGCGGCGGTGCTCAGTTCTGGCGGCGGTGACGGCCTGCGGCCGGTTCCTCGCCGTGCTCCCGCGTCAGGGCCGCCTTGCGCTCCTCCTCGGCCTTCTCCTCGGCCTCCATCTCCGCGAACACGTCGATGGGCGGGGGCGCCTTGGCGAGGAAGACCCAGGTCAGCCAGACCGCCAGCAGGAACGGCGGGATCTTCAGGATGACCAGGACCCAGCCGAGCTGGGCGGTGTTGGCCCACCAGTACAGCGGGAAGAGGATCGCGCACTTGGCGAGCAGGATCAGGCCCCAGGCCCAGCTCGCCTTGGCGTAGGCCTTCTTGCGGCCCGGGTTTCGGGTGCGCCAGGAGAGGTTCTCCTTGAAGACCGGGCCGAGCATCAGGCCGATCAGCGGGACCCCGGCCAGCGTGGTCACGATGTACGCCACGGCCAGGCCCAGCGTGTAGAGCATGCCGGGCAGGTAGAAGTCCTTGGCGTTGCCGGTCATCATCGCGAAGACGACACCGAAGGCGACGCCGAAGACACCGCTGAAGGCGTGCTTGACGGTGTCCCGCCTCGCCAGCCGGACCACGACCAGCACCAGCGACACGGCCAGCGCGGCGATCGCCGACCAGTGCAGGTCCTTGTTGATCGTGAAGATGGTGACGAAGAGGAGGCCGGGCAGCACCGTCTCGACCATGCCCCGCACCCCGCCGAACGCCTCGAACAGGGCGGCCTCCGTCACCGCCCGGGCATCGTGGTCGGCCGTCGTGTCTTCGGTCGGCTTGTCGAGTGACGTCACCGGCTACTCCCGTCCCAGGGGTCGCAGTTCGTACTTGGGATTGAACAGCACCCGGCGGCCCCGGCTCATCGAGATCCGGCCCGATGCGATCAGCCTGCGCCCCGGTTCTATACCGACGATGGAACGCCTGCCGAGCCACACCACGTCCAGGGCGGCCGTGCCGTCGAACAACTCGGCCTCCAGGGCCGGGACTCCGGCACGCGGACGCAGGGTGACCGTGCGCAAGGTACCAGTAACCGTGACGATCTGCCGGTCGGTGCAGTCGCCGATGCGTGTACAGCCCGCGGTCTCGGCGTCCTCCCGCAGTTCCTCGGACTCCAGGTCCTCCTGCGACGAGGAAAGCCGGTCGAGCATGCGCCGGAATCGGCCCACCGGCTTGTCTGAACGAGGAACAGCACTCATGTCTGAAGCGTACCGGGGGTCCCCGAGGGGGACGTAACCGCTCACTTCTCGAAGCGGTAGCCCATCCCCGGTTCGGTGACGAAGTGCTTGGGGTGCGAGGGGTCGGCCTCCAGTTTCCTGCGCAGCTGTGCCATGTACACGCGCAGATAGTTCGTCTCCGTGCCGTACGACGGCCCCCACACCTCCTGGAGCAGCTGCTTCTGGCTGACCAGCCGGCCGGTGTTGCGCACCAGCACCTCCAGCAGATGCCATTCGGTCGGGGTGAGCCGTACGTCCTTGCCGGCCCGGTTGACCTTCTTCGCGGCCAGGTCGACGGTGAAGTCCTCGGTCTCCACCAGCACGCCGTCCTCGCCGCTCCCGACGGGCTCGGCGCGGCGGACGGCGGCCCGCAGCCGGGCCAGCAGCTCGTCCATGCCGAAGGGCTTGGTGACGTAGTCGTCGGCGCCCGCGTCCAGTGCCTGGACCTTCTCGTCGGAGGAGTGCCGGGCGGACAGCACCAGGATGGGCACCCGGGTCCAGCCACGCAGGCCCCTGATCACCTCGACGCCGTCCATGTCGGGCAGGCCCAGGTCGAGCACGACCACGTCGGGGTGGCGGGAGGCGGCGAGGTCGAGGGCGCTCCTGCCGTCGGAGGCGGCGTCGACCTCGTACTTGCGTGCCTTGAGGTTGATCACGAGGGCCCGCACGATCTGCGGCTCGTCGTCGACCACCAGCACCCGCGTCATGTGGTTTGCCTTTCTGGTTCGGCGAGTCGTGCGGGGCCGCGAAGGCTCTCCGCGGCCCGCAGGGTGAGGACCATCGTCAGACCGCCACCGGGCGTGTCCTCGGCGTCGAGCGTGCCGCACATGGCCTCGGCGAAGCCGCGCGCCACGGCGAGGCCGAGGCCCACGCCGGCTCCGCGCGGGGCGTCGCCGTGCCGCTGGAACGGCTCGAAGATTCGGCCCTTGGCCTCGTCGGGGACGCCAGGACCGCGGTCGACGACCCGCACCTCGACCCGGTCGGCCATGGCGCTGGCGGACACCACCACCTGCTCGTCCGCCGGACTGTACTTCACGGCGTTCTCCACCAGGTTGGCGACCGCGCGCTCCAGCAGTCCGGGGTCGACGGCGACCATCGGCAGGTACTCCGGTATGTCCAGGTGCACGCTGTCCTCGGGCACCCCGCCCAGCGCCATCGGCACCACCTCGTCGAGGTCGATCTCACGGATCAGCGGGGTGACGGTGCCGGTCTGGAGGCGGGACATGTCGAGCAGGTTGCCCACGAGGTGGTCGAGCCGGTCGGCGCCCTCCTCGATGCCCTGGAGCAGTTCCGCGCGGTCCTCCTCGGACCACTCGACGTCCTCGGACCTGAGCGAGGAGACGGCCGCCTTGATCCCGGCGAGCGGGGTGCGCAGATCGTGACTGACGGCGGCCAGCAGCGCGGTGCGGATGCGGTTGCCCTCCGCGAGGGCGCGGGCCTGGTCGGCCTCCTCCTGAAGGCGGCGGCGCTCCAGGACGACGGCGGCCTGGGCGGCGAAGGCGGCCAGCACGCGGCGGTCGGAGGCGGGCAGCACCCGTCCGGTCAGCGCCAGCGCCATGTGGTCGCTGACGGGCATGTCCACGGCCGCGTCCTCGGGGCGCTGGAGCGGCCCGCCCGTGCCCACACGGCCGGCGCACGTCCAGGGTTCCACCTCGCTCTGCCGCTCCAGGAGCGCCACCGACTCCATGCCGAAGGTCTCGCGGACCCGCTCCAGCAGCGCCTCCAGGCTGGTCTCGCCGCGCAGCACGCTGCCCGCGAGGAAGGACAGTATCTCCGCCTCGGCGCGCAGCCGGGCGGCCTGGTGGGTGCGGCGGGCCGCGAGGTCCACCACGGAGGCCACGGACACGGCGATCCCGACGAAGATCGCGATGGCCACGATGTTCTTCGGGTCGGCGATGGTGAGCCGGTGCAGGGGCGGTGTGTAGTAGTAGTTCAGCAGCAGCGATCCCACGGCCGCCGAGGCGAGCGCCGGCAGCAGCCCGCCCAGCAGGGCCGCGGCCACCGTCAGGGCGAGGAACAGCAGCATGTCGTTGGCGAGGCCGAGGTCCACGGTGTTCAGCAGCAGCGCGAGGATCACCGGGCCGGCGACCGCGACCGTCCAGCCCCAGACGATCCGGGCCCGTCCGAGCCGGGCACCGCGTGCCACCGGCAGTCCGCGCCCCTTGGCGACCTGTCCGTGGGTGACGATGTGCACGTCGAGGTCGGGGCCCGACTCGCGGGCCACCGTGGCGCCCACGCCCGGTCCGAAGATGTACTGCCAGGTCTTGCGGCGCGAGGAGCCCAGCACGATCTGGGTGGCGTTGACCCCGCGGGCGAAGTCGAGCAGCGCGGCCGGTATGTCGTCGCCGACGACGTGGTGGAAGGTGCCGCCCAGGTCCTCCACGAGGGTGCGCTGGACAGTCAGTTCCTTGGGGGAGGCGGAGGTCAGCCCGTCGCTGCGGGCGATGTAGACGGCCATGACCTCCCCTCCGGCGCCCTTCTCCGCCAGCCTGGCCGCCCGGCGGATCAGCGTGCGCCCCTCGGGACCGCCGGTCAGGCCGACCACGATCCGCTCGCGCGAGCCCCAGATCCTGGAGACCTGGTGCTCGCTCCGGTAGCGCTGGAGGTACTCGTCGACCCGGTCGGCCACCCACAGCAGGGCCAGCTCGCGCAGCGCGGTGAGGTTGCCGGGCCGGAAGTAGTTGGACAGGGCGGCGTCGACCTTGTCCGACTTGTAGATGTTGCCGTGGGCCATCCGGCGGCGGAGGGCCTCGGGCGACATGTCGACCAGCTCGATCTGGTCGGCCCGCCGCACCACCTCGTCCGGGACGGTCTCCCGCTGCCGTACGCCCGTGATCGACTCGACCACGTCGCCGAGGGACTCCAGGTGCTGGATGTTGACCGTGGAGATGACGTCGACACCGGCCGCGAGCAGCTCCTCCACGTCCTGCCAGCGCTTGGCGTTGCGGGAGCCGGGGATGTTGGTGTGGGCGAGTTCGTCCACCAGGGCGACGGCCGGGGCGCGGCGCAGCACGGCGTCGACGTCCATCTCGGTGAACGTGCTCCCCCGGTACTCCAGCGCCTTGCGGGGGACCTGCTCGAGACCGTGCAGCATCACGTCGGTGCGCGGCCGGTCGTGGTGTTCGACGAAGGCCACGACGCAGTCGGTGCCCCGCTCCACCCGGCGGTGCGCCTCGGCCAGCATCGCGTACGTCTTGCCGACGCCCGGTGCCGCACCGAGGTAGATCCGAAGCTTGCCGCGTCCCATGGCCCCATTGTCTTCCCGTCACGGCTGCGTATGCCGCGTCGACCTTACGGCCGATAATCGCGACATAAGGGGTCGCGCGGGGGCGGATGGCCGTCTTTGACACAACCCTGACGGACACGGCCCCGACCTGCGCGGCGTCGGGGCGGGAGGGGCCGCGGCAATACGACGTCCCGGCCATACGGCATCAGGCCGTCAGGGCGTCAGGGCGTCAGGGCGTCAGGGCATCACGATTCGACGATCCTGCCGTCGCGCAGCTCCAGCACCCGGTCGGCGAGGTCCAGCAGGGTGGCGTCGTGGGTGGCGACCAGCGCGGTGACCCGCTCGCTGCGGACGACGGCGCGCAGCAGCTCCATCACGGCGTGGCCGGTCTCCGCGTCGAGCTGGCCGGTCGGCTCGTCGGCTATCAGGAGCGCCGGCTCGTTGGCGAGGGCGCGGGCGATGGCCACGCGCTGCTGCTGGCCGCCGGAGAGCTCACCGGGCCGCTGCCGGGCGTGGTCGGCGAGACCGACCAGGGACAGCAGCAGCTCGACGCGCTCCTCCCGCACGCGCGGATCGGCGCGGCGCAGCCGCATCGGCACGCCGACGTTCTCCGCGGCGGTGAGGATCGGGATGAGCCCGAAGGACTGGAAGACGAACCCGACGTGGTCCCGGCGCAGGGCGAGGAGGCCCTCCTCGCCGAGTTCGGACAGGTCGCGGCCGTCGACGTGGACCCGTCCCCGGTCCGGCTCGTCGAGCCCGCCGACGATGTTCAGCAGCGTGGTCTTGCCGGAGCCCGAGCGGCCCTTGAGCGCGACCAGTTCGCCCCGCGGGACCTCGAAGGAGACTCCGCGCAGGGCGTGCACGGCGGCCTCGCCCTGCCCGTAGGACTTGTGGACGTCCTCCACCCGCACCATGGTCTCGGTGATCACCTGGCTCATGTGCCCTCCCCGTTCACGCCCCCGTGGACCGGGCGCCAGTATCACCAGCCGCGCCCGTCCGTTCAATATCCAGACGAACGGACGTCCGCGAAGGTTTCCGGCCGGGACCGCGGAGGAGTCCGCGCACGGCGAAGGGCCGCACCGCGGAGGTACGGCCCTGGGTCCTGTCGATGAGAGGACCGTGTCCGGCTGACCGTGGTCAGCGGACCTCGGTGATCTCCGGTCCGCGCTGGAGCTGGCCCATCCCGCCGGAGAAGCGCGACTGGCCCTCGTCCTGCTGGACGCCCTCGGGCACCATCTGCGCGTCGTTCGGCAGCTTGAGGACGATCGGATCGCGGGGCGCCATCGGGCCCTCGCCGCGGACCACGACGGTGTCCCGGAAGATCTGCTCGAGCAGTCCGGCCGCCTGCGGCTGCACCGCGCCCTGCCCGGAGATCACCCCGCGCAGGAACCAGCGGGGGCCGTCGACGCCGACGAATCGCACGACCTGGTAGCCGCCCGTGCCGTCCGGCAGCTGCACCGGCACCTGCGCGCGCAGTTCCCAGCCCAGCGGCCCCTCGACCTCGTCGATGATGCCGCCCTGCTGGGTGATGCCGCTGCCGATCTCCTCGCGCACCTCGCCCCAGATGCCCTCACGCTTGGGCGCGGCGAAGGCCTGCAACTGGATGGCGCTGTCGTGCAGGACGACGGTCGCCGCGACGATCGCGTCGCCCGCGACCTCGACCCGCAGCTCCATGCCCTCGACACCCGGTACGAACATCCCGCCGAGGTCCACGCGGCCCTCGGCCGGCTCGCGCACCTCGGAGCTGTCCCAGGGCCCGTCGGGCCGCGGTCCGGGCTCGAGCCGCACGCGCTCGCGCTCACCCTCCACGTCCACGTCCGCCTCGGTGTCGACGCTGTCGACGACCTGCTCGGCCTCGCCGGCCGCGTCCTCGGCGGCACCCTTCTTGTTGCGACGTCCGAACACGTCACTGTCCTTCCCGGTCGGATACGACCGAAGCGTATCGATTCCCACCCGCCGGCCCGCCCATGGCGGCCCGGCCGTTCGTGCCGCTCGCACCGTCCACGGCGGCGTGGCCGCCGGTGGACCCGAAGCCCCCCTCGGCCCGCGCCGAGCCGGGAAGCTCCGCCACCTCCTGGAAGCGGACCCTCTCGACCTGCTGGACGACCAGTTGGGCAATCCGGTCGAAGCGCTCGAACCGCACGGACTCGCGCGGGTCGAGATTCACCACGATCACCTTGATCTCCCCACGGTACCCGGCATCAACCGTCCCCGGGGCATTCACGAGGGCGACACCGCAGCGGGCGGCGAGTCCGGATCGCGGGTGCACGAAGGCCGCGTACCCCTCGGGAAGCGCGACAGACACTCCGGTGGGCAGTACCGCCCGCTCCCCCGGCGCCAGTTCGCACGCCACGGTGGTGCGCAGATCGGCGCCCGCGTCACCGGGATGCGCGTACGCCGGAAGCGGTACGTCCGCGTCGACACGCCGGATCAGCACGTTCAGCGGCTCACGGCTCACGGGTTCACCTCGAAGGCGCGGACGCGCCGGACCTGGTCGGGGTCGTTCATCACGGCCTGGATCTCCTGCTCGCGGCCGTGATCGACGAAGTGGTCGACCTTGACCTCGACGAACAGGGCCTCGGCGCGGACGGCGACCGGCCCGTCGGGGCCGCCGACGCGTCCGGTGGCCCTGGAGTAGATCTTCCGCCCGGCCACGGCGGTGACCTCGGCCTCCAGGTGCAGGACGGTGCCGACCGGCACCGGACGCACGTAGTCCGTCTCCAGCCGCCCGGTCACGGCGATCGTCCGCAGCAGCCAGTTCAGCGAGCCGAGGGCCTCGTCGAGGGCGGTCGCGAGGACCCCGCCGTGGGCGAGGCCGGGCGCGCCCTGGTGGGCGGGCTGCACGGTGAACTCGGCGGTGATCGCGACGCCCTCCCCGGCCCGGGCCTGGAGGTGCAGCCCGTGCGGCTGCTCCTCGCCACAGCCGAAGCACTCCGCGTAGTGCGAGCCGAGGAGTTCGCCGGGCGCGGGGGCGTCGGGGTGCCGGACCGGGGCCACGGCGTCGGGCGGGGGCTGAAGAGCTGCGGAACTACCACTCACAGGCGCAGACCTTACCCGCGCGTCGGCGTGCGCCCGACACCGTGCCAAGCTTGGTTCATGCAGCTCTCCGCCCAGCCCTACGAAGAACGCCTCACCGCGCCCCGTTCCTGGTGGCTGATCAGCCTTCTGATGGGCATCTCCTGCGCCCTGATCCTGCTTCCCTTCGGCACCCTGCCGATGCTGGGCGGCCTGGTCGGCGGCACCGCGGCGTCGGCGGTCGTGGCGAGCTCCTACGGCTCGCCGCGGATCCGGGTCGTGGGCGGACTGCTGATCGCGGGCGAGGCGAAGATCCCGGTCACGGCGCTCGGCGAGACGGAGGTGCTGGACGCGGAGGAGGCGCGCGCCTGGCGCACCCACAAGGCCGACACCCGCGCCTTCCTGCTGCTGCGCGCCTACATCCCCGGGGCGCTGCGGGTCATCGTCACCGACCCCGAGGACCCCACGCCCTACCTGTACCTGTCGACGCGGGAGCCGGAGCGGCTGGCTGAGGCGCTGCGTGCGGCGCGGGCCGCAGCTGAGGCCGAGGCCGCGTAACGCCCGTAACGCCGTCCAGGGGGCAACGAGGCCGCGCGGCTTCGTACGGGTGACCCCGGCGCGGCCGGGTCAGCTCTCGGGCTTCCCGGAGCCGCCGGTGGTGTCGGAGGTGCCGGGACCGTCGGTGGTACCGGAGCCGTCCGGGTCGTCGTCGGTGTCCTGGAGCCGCAGCGGGTGCCCGGCCGCCTCCAGGGGCGGCAGCGGGGGCAGTTCGCCCCACGGGACCTGGACCTTGCGCAGGTCCGAGCGGATACGGGCGGCGAGCCTTCTGGTCTCGCGCCGGTTCATCACGGCTCCGGCCGCGGCGCCCACCATGAAGGGCGTCAGCTTGGGCAGGCCCCGCGCCGTCCGCTTCATGATGTGCCGGCGCAGCTGGCGCCTCACCCGGCCCCCGAGGGCGATGTCGATCGTCGTCGGATTCCGCACGTCGATCTTGCGCTCGTGCGACCAGGCGGCCAGATACGCGGTACTGCGGGCCTTCAGATTTCCGGGGGGCCGCGCCCCGTACACCTCGTGGAGCTCCGCGATCAGCTTGAGTTCGATCGCCGCGACTCCGGTGACCTCCGCGGCCAGCTGGGTCGGCATCGCGGGCGGTACCGGCAGCATCGCCGCCGCGCCGACGCCCGCTCCGACCGTGGAGGAGGCGTGCGCAGCGCCCGCCACGAGCTTGTCCGCGAGCTGTTCGGGTCCGAGGCCCGGGAACTGCCGGCGGAGCGCGCCGAGGTCCCTCACGGGAATCCGCGGGGCCGTGTCGATGACGCGGTCGGTGAGGTACGAAAGGGCCGCCCTGGCGTGGCCACCGCCCACGCGTGCGCCGCTCCCGGCCGCTTTCCCGACCGTGCGGGCGTGATGCCGGAACACCGCGGCCTGCCGCCGGACTGCGGGCGCGGATCCGCCCGCCGGGACGGCGGGGTCACCGCGCCCGGAGGCCGATGCGAGCGCGGGCGATCCCGCCGATCCGTCCGGATCGGTTGTACGGGACGGCCCTCGCTCGTCGTCACGCGCGCCGTTGGGGCCGTCGGGCGGCCCCGGGTCCGCTCCCCCGCGGGGGATGCGGCGCTTCCAAGGAGGGGTCGAGCCAGTCACGGCCGACCCTGCCTCAGTCGCAGTCGCGGCAGATCGGCTGACCGTTCTTCTCCCGGGCCAGCTGGCTGCGGTGGTGCACCAGGAAGCAGCTCATGCAGGTGAACTCGTCCTGCTGCTTGGGCAGCACCCGGACGGCCAGCTCCTCGTTCGAGAGGTCCGCGCCGGGCAGTTCCAGGCCTTCGGCGGCCTCGAACTCGTCGACGTCGACGGCCGAGGTGGACTTGTCGTTCCGCCTGGCCTTCAGCTCTTCCAGGCTGTCCGAGTCGACGTCGTCGTCGGTCTTGCGTGGGGTGTCGTAATCGGTTGCCATGTCGCTCTCCCCCTCTGGGTGTATGCGGTGTCTCCAGCGCACGTAACGCGTGAGAGGCCGGACTTGTGCCCGACCTGAGGCGGAGATTTTGCCTCACATCAAGGTCTGTTACTCAATCGACACCCAACCGCACTCCTCAAGAGTGATCGGCTTGGATGGCGATCGGGACCGTACACGGTCCGGATGCCCCGCTCCAAAGCGGTCCCACCGTGTACTTCCCGTGATCATGCCCCCTGAAAACCGGTATTTTTCCGGCATTTTGGGGGTTCACATGACCACGCAGAGTAGATGGCCGGAAAACCGCCCATGTGATCGATCACACACGGTGAAGCCGGGAACGGCCCCGGGAATTTCCGCGCAAAGCGAACATCCCCGTGTGTCGGCGCAATGATCTCAGATCGGCAGCATCACTCGCATCACCAGCCCACCCCCCTCACGCGGCTGGGCCGAGATGTGGCCGCCGTGAGCCCTCGCCACGGAACGGGCGATGGACAGACCGAGGCCGACACCCTTGTCGCTGCCGGTGCGCTCGGTGCGCAGCCGCCGGAAGGGCTCGAAGAGGTTGTCGATCTCGTAGGCCGGGACGACCGGGCCGGTGTTGGTGACGACGAGGATCGCCTGACCGTGCTGGACGTCCGTGGTGACCTCCACCCACCCGCCCCCACCACCCTTGTTGGGAAGCGCTTCGCGCTGCGCCTCCTCATTGGCCACGTTGTACCGCACCGCGTTCTGCACCAGGTTCAGGGCGATCCGCTCCAGCAGCACGCCGTTGCCCTGGACCACCGCCGGCTTGCGCTCGCCGCGGATCACGACCCCCTTGGCCTCCGCCTCCCCGCGCACCTGGTCGATGGCCTGCGAGGCGACCTCGGCGAGGTCCACCGGCTTGCGCTCGACGATCTGGTTGTCGCTGCGGGCGAGCAGCAGCAGGCCCTCGACGAGCTGTTCGCTGCGCTCGTTGGTGGCCAGCAGGGTCTTGCCGAGCTGCTGGAGCTCCATCGGCGCGTGCGGGTCGGAGAGCTGCACCTCCAGCAGCGTGCGGTTGATCGCGAGCGGCGTGCGCAGCTCGTGCGAGGCGTTGCCGACGAAGCGCTGCTGGGCGGTGAAGGCCCGCTGCAGCCGCTCCAGCATGTCGTCGAAGGTGTCCGCGAGTTCCTTCAGCTCGTCGTCCGGGCCGTCCAGCTCGATCCGCCGGGACAGGTCGGAGCCGGCCACCGCGCGGGCGGTGCGGGTGATCCGGCCGAGCGGGGACAGCACACGGCCGGCCATCGCGTAGCCGAACGCGAAGGCGATCACGGCGAGGCCGAGCAGGGCGAGCAGCGAGCGGCTGAGCAGACTGTCCAGGGCGGCCTGGCGCTGGTGGTCGATGCAGGCGCTGATCGCGGCGTTGAACTCCGACAGCGACAGGTTGCCGTTGTCGACGCCCGGGCAGTCGGTGCTGGTGACCCTCAGGGCGTTGAAGTCGACGATCTTGAACAGCGGTTGGTTGCCGGTGCGCAGGGCCTGCGCGGCGAGCAGGTAGATGATCGACAGCAGCAGGATGCCGGCGATCAGGAACATGCCGCCGTACAGCAGCGTCAGCCTTATCCGGATGGTCGGGCGCAGCCACGGGAAGGCGGGCTCCGGCCTTCTGGGGTCCCAGGTGGGTTTCGGGGGCGCCTGGGGCGGCGCCGGGGTCGCGGCCACGGCGGCTCAGATCCGGTAGCCGGAGCCGGGCACGGTGACGATCACCGGGGGCTCGCCGAGCTTGCGCCGCAGCGTCATCACGGTGACGCGCACGACGTTGGTGAACGGGTCGGTGTTCTCGTCCCAGGCCTTCTCCAGGAGCTGCTCCGCGGAGACCACGGCGCCCTCGCTGCGCATCAGGACCTCGAGGACCGCGAACTCCTTCGGCGCGAGCTGGACCTCCCTGCCGTCGCGGAAGACCTCGCGGCGGTTGGGGTCGAGCTTGATCCCGGCGCGCTCCAGGACGGGCGGCAGGGGCATGCTGGTGCGTCGGCCCAGGGCACGCACGCGTGCCGTCAACTCGCTGAACGCGAAGGGCTTGGGCAGGTAGTCGTCGGCGCCGATCTCCAGGCCCTCGACGCGGTCGCTGACGTCGCCGGAGGCGGTGAGCATCAGCACGCGCGTGGGCATGCCCAGTTCGACGATCTTGCGGCAGACGTCGTCACCGTGCACCAGCGGGAGGTCGCGGTCGAGGACGACCACGTCGTAGTCGTTGACGCCGATGCGCTCCAGGGCGGCCGCACCGTCGTACACGACGTCGACGGCCATGGCCTCCCGGCGCAGTCCGGTGGCCACCGCATCGGCGAGCAGTTGCTCGTCCTCGACGACGAGTACGCGCACGTCGCATGTCCTTCCTGTGTCCACCCGCGTAGCGCCGCTCGGGGCACACGCCGGCGGGGTCTTCGTTCGTGTGTGTTTCCATCCTGCCCTTTTCGGCCGTAAGTCGGCGGTAAGCCGTGGTAGCGGCCGGTGCACGGCGGGCGAGCAGTGGGCGAAGCGTCCGTGAATCCCGAATTTTCTTGTTCGGCTGAGGTTTCCGCCGCGAGGAGTCGGGGGAGGACGGGTTTACACCCCGCGATCACGCTCTGCATGTGCCGCAGCACCATGCGGTACTCCGCGATCCGCTTCCGCAGAGTGGGTGTGGGTGTCCAGCGCCGTCGCCGCCCGGTCGGGCAGCGCCGGGCACCTGCTGAGACGTGATCGCCCCTTCCGAACGGCACACCCCCGTGCCACCGACCCACCGACCCAGGACGAGGGGGCGCAAGCATGGACGCATTCACCGCAGGACTTCTGCAGCGCATAAAGGCGACCGAGTCCGATCTGACCCGGGCTCGTGACGAGGGCGACGACTTCCTCGTCGAGGTCGAGCTGGCCGAACTCGACGACCTGCGCCGCCTCGCCGCCGAACACGGTGTGGAGGTCGGCGTGTCCGGCGTCTGACCAGCCTGCACGCGCACAGCGGGACCCCGGCGAATCCAGCGCCGGGGTCCCGCTGTGTCGATGGCTCTCGTGGGACCTCAGTCGTGCCAGGCGCCGAGGTCCTCCAGGAGGCTCTGGAGGGGCTCGAAGACGCCGGGGACGGCCGCCACCGTCAGGTCGCGGGAGGGGCGCTCTCCGGGGCGGCCACCGGACACGGCGCCCGCCTCCCGGGCGATCAGGTCGCCCGCGGCGAAGTCCCACGCGTTCAGACCGCGCTCGTAGAAGCCGTCGAGGCGGCCCAGCGCCAGGTCGCACAGGTCCACCGCGGCGGAGCCGCTGCGACGGATGTCGCGCAGCAGCGGGATCAGCCGCCGGGCCACGTCGGCCTGGTGGGCGCGGACCTCGGCGACGTAGTTGAAGCCGGTGGCGATCAACGCCTGGTCCAGGGGTGGCGCGGCGCGGCAGGACAGCTTGCGCTCGCCGGCCCAGGCTCCGGTGGCCCAGGCGCCGCGACCGCGCACGGCATGGAAGGCCTCGCCGCGCATCGGGGCGGCCACGACCCCGACCACCGCCTCGCCGTCCTGCTCGGCGGCGATGGAGACCGCCCAGGTCGGCAGCCCGTACAGGTAGTTCACGGTGCCGTCGAGCGGGTCGATCACCCAGCGGACACCGCTCGTGCCCTCGACGGAGGCGCCCTCCTCGCCGAGGAGGCCGTCGTCGGGGCGCCGGTCGGCGATCAGGCTGGTGATCAGCTTCTCGGCGGCGATGTCCATCTCGGTGACGACGTCGATCGGGCTGGACTTGGTGGCGGCCACCGTCAGATCGGCCGGGCGGCCGTCCTTCAGCAGCTCTCCGGCGCGTGCCGCCGCCTGGCGGGCGACTTGCAGCAGTTCCGCGGGCAGGGTGTCGGTCACGGGGCTCCTCACGCGTAGGGACTGTCGGCACCCGCGGCGGCCGGCCGGGGCGTACGGGCCGGGCAGCAGCCCACCGGGCAGATGTTGTGGTCCGCGCCGAGCGCGCCCAGGGCGCACGGCGTGACCCGCTGTCCGCGCTCGGTGGCGGCCCGCTCCATGATCAGGTCGCGGATGGCGGCGGCGAACCGCGGGTCGGCGCCCACGGTGGCGGAGCGGCCCACCGGGAGGCCCAGTTCCGCGGCCTTGGCCGTGGCCTCGGTGTCGAGGTCGTACATGACCTCCATGTGGTCGGAGACGAAGCCGATGGGCGCCATGACGACGGCCGGGGCCCCGGCGGCGTGCCGCTCCTCGAGGTGGTCGCAGATGTCGGGCTCCAGCCACGGGATGTGCGGGGCACCGGAGCGCGACTGGTAGACGAGCTGCCAGGGGTGGTCGACGCCGGTGCGTTCGCGGACCTCGTCGGCGATCAGCTGTGCCACGTCCAGGTGCTGGCGGACGTACGCCCCGCCGTCGCCGTGGCCCGCGACCGGGCCGGAGGTGTCTGCGGCGGAGACCGGGATCGAGTGGGTGCAGAAGGCGATGTGCGCGCCGTCGCGGACGTCCTCGGGAAGCCCGGCGAGCGATTCGAGCACGCCGTCGATCATGGGCTGGAGGAAGCCGGGGTGGTTGAAGTAGTGCCGCAGTTTGTCGACCTTGGGCAGGTCCAGGCCCTCGGCCTCGAGGGCGGCGAGGGAGTCCGCGAGGTTCTCGCGGTACTGGCGGCAGCCGGAGTAGGAGGCGTAGGCGCTGGTGGCCAGGACCAGGATGCGGCGGCGGCCGTCGCGGACCATGTCCCGCAGGGTGTCCGTCAGGTAGGGGGCCCAGTTGCGGTTGCCCCAGTAGACCGGCAGATCGAGGCCGTGGTCGGCGAAGTCCTTGCGCAGGGCGTCGAGCAGGGCACGGTTCTGGGCGTTGATCGGGCTGACCCCGCCGAACCGGAAGTAGTGTTCGCCCACTTCCTTCAGGCGCTCGGTGGGGATGCCTCGCCCGCGCGTCACGTTCTCCAGGAACGGGATCACGTCGTCCGGCCCCTCGGGGCCGCCGAACGAGAGCAGGAGCAAGGCGTCGTACGGGGTGGCGTCGAGCACGTCAGGCATGCCTCGATCCTGCCACTCCGCACCGGCGGGCAGGCTCCCGGCCCGCGGGGGCGCGGGAGTCAGGAGCGGGATGTGGGCCCGAGTCCGGAGGCAGCGGCACGCGGGAGCCCGGAGTGGGAGGTTGCGCCGGTGTCCGTGGGGAGATGTGTCCGGAAGTCCGGAGGGGGTGGTGCGCCGGGGGCGCCCGGTCCGTAAGCTGTATCAGCTTCCTTCACGCCTTACCGGATTCGCGGAGAGCCTGTGCCCAGCCCGTACCGTGACCTGTTCGCCGCTCCAGGCTCCAGGGGTTTCTCCGCCGCGGGGTTCCTCGGCCGGCTGCCGCTGGCGATGATGGGCATCGGCGTGGTCACGATGATCTCCCAGCTCACCGGGCGCTACGGACTCGCGGGCGCGCTGTCGGCCACCATCGCGCTGGCCGCCGCGGTCCTCGGCCCGCAGATATCCCGGCTGGTCGACCGGCACGGGCAGCGCCGGGTGCTGCGCCCCGCGACGCTCGTCGCGCTGACCGCCTCGGCGGTCCTGCTGTGCGCGGCGCACTTCCGGTGGCCGGACTGGGTGCTGTTCGTCTGCGCGGCCGGGATCGGCTCCGTGCCCAGCCTGGGCGCGATGGTCCGCGCGCGCTGGGCGGCCCTGTACCGGGGGACACCACGGCTGCACACCGCCTACTCGTTCGAGTCGGTGGTGGACGAGGCCTGCTTCATCTTCGGGCCGATCGCCTCCATCGGGCTGTCCACGGTCTGGTTCCCGGAGGCGGGGCCGCTGCTGGCCTCCTGCTTCCTGGCGGTGGGCGTGTTCTGGCTGACCGCCCAGCGCGCCACCGAGCCCGCGCCGCACCCGCGCGAGCACCACGTCGGCGGTTCCGCCCTGCGTGCGCGCGGGCTGCAGGTGCTCGTGTCGACCTTCGTGGCGACCGGGACGATCTTCGGGGCGGTCGACGTGGTCACCGTCGCCTTCGCAGAGGAGCAGGGGCACAAGAGCGCCGCGAGCGTCGTCCTCGCCCTGTACGCGGCGGGCTCCTGCACGGCGGGCGTCGTCTTCGGCCTGCTGCGCTTCGCGGGACCGCCCGCCCGGCGCTGGCTGCTGGGCATCTGCGCGATGGCCGTGAGTATGATCCCCCTCCTACTGGTCGGGAACCTGCCGTTTCTGGCCGTGGCGCTGTTCGTTGCGGGCCTGTCCGTCGCTCCCACAATGATCACGACGATGGCCCTCGTCGAAGAGCACGTACCACGCTCGCACCTGACCGAGGGCATGACCTGGGTGAGCACCGGGCTCGCGGTCGGGGTGGCGCTGGGCTCCTCGGTGGCCGGCTGGGTGATCGACGCGGCCGGGGCGCGGGCCGGGTACGGGGTTCCGGCCGTGTCCGGGGCCGTCGCGGTGGCGGTCGGTTTCCTCGGGTACCGCCGGCTCAGCAGGCCGGCTCCGCGTCGGGGAGGCTTCGTTGAGCAGCACGACGAGCGCGAAGAACGGCACATGGCGTAACTGGGGCGGCAACGTCGCCGCGCGTCCCGGGCGGGAGGTCGCTCCGGCCACGGTGGCGGACGTCGCCGCCACCGTGCGGAGGGCCGCCGAGGACGGACTGCGGGTCAAGGCCGTCGGCACCGGTCACTCGTTCACGAGCATCGCCGCGACGGACGGGGTGATGATCCGCCCGCGGTTGCTGACCGGCATACGCGGCATCGACCGTGAGGCCATGACGGTCACGGTCGAGGCCGGAACCCCGCTCAAGCGGCTCAACGTCGCTCTCGCGCGGGAGGGCCTCTCGCTCACCAACATGGGCGACATCATGGAGCAGACGGTGTCCGGGGCGACCAGCACCGGCACCCATGGCACGGGCCGCGATTCCGCGTCGATCGCCGCCCAGATCAAGGGCCTTGAGCTGGTCACCGCGGACGGCTCGGTGCTCACCTGCTCCGCGAGGGAGAACCCGGAGGTCTTCGCCGCCGCCCGCGTCGGCCTGGGCGCGCTGGGGATCGTCACGGCCCTCACTTTCGCGGTGGAGCCGCTGTTCCTGCTCACCGCCCGCGAGGAACCGATGAGCCTGGATCAGGTGCTCGCGGAGTTCGACCAACTCTGGGCGGAGAACGAGCACTTCGAGTTCTACTGGTTCCCGCACACCGGCAGCACCAACACCAAGCGCAACAACCGCAGCGCCGGCCCCGAGCAGCCGGTGGGGCGGGTGGCCGGCTGGTTCGAGGACGAGTTCCTCTCCAACGGCGTCTTCCAGGTGGCCAACTGGGTCGGTCGCGCGGCGCCCGCCACCATTCCGTCGATCGCCCGGATCTCCAGCCGCGCGCTGTCCGCGCGGACGTACACCGACATCGCCTACAAGGTCTTCACCTCGCCGCGCCGGGTGCGCTTCGTGGAGATGGAGTACGCCGTGCCGCGCGAGGCCCTGGCCGACGCGCTGCGCGAACTCAAGGCGATGGTCGACCGCTCCGGACTGCGGGTGAGCTTCCCGGTGGAGGTGCGCACCGCGCCCGCCGACGACATCACCCTGTCCACCGCCTCGGGACGGGACAGCGCGTACATCGCGGTCCACATGTTCCGGGGCACCCCCTACCAGCGGTACTTCACGGCCGCGGAGAGCATCTTCACGGCGTACGAGGGCCGGCCGCACTGGGGCAAGCTCCACACCAGGGACGCCGGCCAACTCGCCGCGGTCCACCCGCGCTTCGGGGAGTTCACGGCGCTGCGGGACCGGCTGGATCCCCAGCGGCTGTTCCAGAACGACTACTTGCGGAGGGTGCTGGGGCCGTAGCGCTCGCGCCGGATGCCGGAGCCGTGGTGCCGGGGTTGGAGGGCCTGCCCTCCCCGGCGCCGTCGGTGCCGGCGGACCCCGTGGAGTCGCCTCCGCCGGCGCCACTGTCACCCGTGGCCTCGGGTGCGGGCGTCGGGCTCGCCCCGGTGCCGCGGTCGGGGCGACCGGAGGCGGCTCCGTCCGGCGAGGTTCCGCCCCCGCTGCCGGGGGCGCGGGAGGGCGAGGAGGTGGGCGCGTGTTCGTCGGGGGCCACGGAGGGCGGGCGGTGGCCGGTCACGGCGGAGCCGACCGTCGTGCCCCTGCCGCCGCTGAAGCTGTCGCCCGACACCAGCTCGTAGGCGGTGATTCCGGCCATGGTGACCCCGAAGACGAGGGCGGCTGCGACCACGGGCCGCTTCCAGCTCCTGATCCGGGCCCGGTAGACGGTCCCCTCACCGAACTCACCCACCGGCGGCGGGATGCGCCCGGCGGGGGCGTCCGCCGTGACCGCCGCGGGAGAGGCGGCCGGGGAAGCGGTCGGGGAAGCGCCCACCCCGCGGAGCTGCTCGCCGGTACGCCGGAAGAAGTGCTGGAGGACCGAACCGCCGCAGGTGGCCAGGACGCTGACGACACCGGCCCCGAGGATCGTGCCGTAGACGCCGAAGTACGAGGCGAGCTTCGCGGCCACCACCGCCGCCAGGGCGCTGCCCGCGACCTGCGCGACGCTCAGGTCGAACCGCCTCCTCCTCACCTCCTCGCCGATGCTCGGCACACCGTCACCGTCGGACCTTTCACGCATGACCGGACCTTGCCTGACCTTTCCGCACACAGCCGCATCTTTCGTGCAGGGCCGCACCTTTCACAGGTGATCGGCCGAACACACGAGAAAGGGACGTACGGACGAAAGCGATAGTTCCGTTTGCGGCGATTAAGTGAAGTTCCCCACGGGCATGATCGAAAAAGCCGGACGAGGGCGGCCGAGTACCGCCTCCGGCCGGAAGTCGGGCGGCGCGCCCATCCACGCACGTGGCCCGAATGGAGTACCGTTATGAGCCCTGGGCCCGGCCTCCCTTCGGGGTGTCCGGGACCATGCTGGACCGCCGGGAGGGGGCTGATTGCACAGGGTGACGGTGTTGGTCACTTAGCGTTGCAAACAGGTAACCGTGCCATAACGGCGTTCCAGGGCCCGCGCCCGACACGCCGGGCAACTCGGCAAGGTTGTGGCAGGCTGCACCCGGGCAGGCCACACTCGACTAGCGGAAGCAGCGACGCACGTGACGTCGGCAGGCACCACCCGGGAGGTCCCCATGCCCGAACTGCGTGTCGTGGCCGTCTCCAATGACGGCACACGGCTGGTGCTCAAGGCTGCGGACAGCACGGAGTACACGCTTCCGATCGACGAACGGCTCCGCGCCGCCGTGCGCGGCGACCGTCCCCGCCTCGGCCAGATCGAGATCGAGGTGGAGAGCCATCTCCGCCCCCGCGACATCCAGGCCCGGATACGAGCGGGCGCGACCGCGGAAGAGGTCGCCCAGCTCGCCGGCATCCCCGTCGACCGGGTACGGCGCTTCGAGGGCCCCGTACTCGCCGAGCGCGCCTTCATGGCCGAGCGCGCCCGCAAGACCCCCGTCCGCCGCCCCGGCGAGAACTCCGGTCCGCTGCTCGGCGAGACCGTCCAGGAGCGGCTGCTGCTGCGCGGCGCCGACAAGGACACCGTCCAGTGGGACTCCTGGCGCCGCGACGACGGCACCTGGGAGGTTCTGCTGGTCTACCGGGTCGCGGGCGAACCCCACTCGGCGAGCTGGACGTACGACCCCCCGCGGCGCCTGGTGCAGGCCGTCGACGACGAGGCCCGCGCCCTGATCGGCGAGTCCGACGACCTCGGCTCCCCGGAGCCCAGCTTTCCGTTCGTGCCGCGCATCGCGCGTCTGCCGCGCGAGCGCTCCTTCGACCGGGACCGCGACCGTCCGGCACTGCCGGGACAGGCGCCCGAACCCCCCGAGGAGAGCGTCGGCGAGCGGGACACGCTGACCAGCCTGCTGGAAGCGGTGCCGAGCTTCCGCGGCGACCTGGTGGTGCCCGAGCGCGCGCCGGAACCCGTGGAGGAGCCCGAGGAGGACCTGGTGGCGGAGGAGCCCCCGGCACCCGCGGCCTCGGCCGGCTCCGCCTACGCGGACGTCCTCATGCCGCGCTCCGTCACAAGCCACCGCGACCGCCTCACCGGCGCCACCGACCGGCAGGCCGAGGCGGACGGGGTCCGGCCCGGCCGCCGGGCCGCCGTGCCGAGTTGGGACGAGATCGTGTTCGGCACGCGCCGCAAGAAGCAGGAGTAGCGGGCAGCGGCAGCAAGACTGTACGAGAGGAAGGGCCGCACCTGTCGGGTGCGGCCCTTCGCCGTGCGCCGCGCTGCCCAAGGTTCCTGACGGTCCGTCGCCGGTTCCGGCGGACCGACTGTCACTCGTTGGGAGTATCTTCCCGGCCGGCGACCTGACACCCCGTCACTGCGGGTCCGGTCCCACCGCGACCGGCCGGGACGGATCCGAGGACCACTCGGACCACGAGCCGACGTACAGGGCCGCCGGGATTCCGGCGACGGCCAGCGCCAGCACCTCGTGCGCCGCGGAGACGCCGGAGCCGCAGTAGACGCCGACATCGCGCCCGTCGGTCGCGCCCAACGCCGCGAACCGCGCCCGGAGTTCCCCGGCCGGCAGGAACTTCCCGTCCGGGCCCGCGTTCTCGGTGGTCGGCGCGGACACCGCGCCCGGGATGTGGCCGCCCACCGGGTCGATCGGCTCCACCTCGCCCCGGTACCGCTCCCCCGCGCGAGCGTCGAGGAGCACGCCGGACCGGGCCAGCGCCGCGGCCGCGTCGGCGTCGAGGAGCGGCAGCGCGCCGGGCTTCGGCACGAAGTCGCCCTCGGCCGGCTCGGGCACGGCGGTCTCCAGGGGGCCCTCCCAGGCCGCGAGGCCGCCGTCCAGGACGCGCACGTCGGGGTGTCCGGTCCAGCGCAGCAGCCACCACGCACGGGCCGCCGCCCAGCCCTGACCGCCGTCGTGAACGACGACCGGCCGGTCCGCGGACACCCCGGCACGGCGCATCGCGGCGCCGAACACCTCCAGGTCGGGCAGCGGATGGCGGCCGTTTCCGCCCGGCGCCGAGGCCAGTTCGCGGTCCAGGTCGACGAAGACGGCGCCGGGGATGTGCCCCGCCGCGTGGGCGGCGCGCCCGTCGAAGGGCGCCACGCCGGCCGCCGCGGCCAGGCTGAGCTGCCAGCGGACGTCGAGCAGCACGGGCGGCCGCGGCCCCGCGAGGGCGTTCGCGAGATCGGATGCGGAGATGATGGCGTTCATGGCCCCATCCTCGCGCACGGGGTGGCCGCATCGCCCGCGGCGGGCTACTCTGCTCGGCCGGGCACTTCCGATCACGAGGCGTACGGGATCGGCCACATGCTGTACAGCCGATCGACATCCTTCGGTAAACGCATCGAAACGGGCGGGGCACCGCATACCGGGCACCCTCCGGACGGGACCCCGTCTCGCCGGCGCTTCGGCTCGGGGTCCGGAGAACGGAATCGAGGCGGCCGTCGAGAGGCCCTGGAGGCCGAGGAGAAGGTGACGATGACCGAGGCACCGGAGCCGGGCGTCCCGAACGGCCGGGCACCCGCCCGGAACAGACCGGGCACACCGTGCCGGGTGAGCCTGATGGTGCAGGGAATGGCCGCCGCGCAGGCCTTCTACGGGGACCTGTTCGGCTGGGAGTTCCAGCCCGGTCCGAGCCGGTCGGTCCCCTGCGCGCGGGCCCTGCTGAACGGCCACGAGGTGGGCGGCATCGGGCAACTGCCGCCCGGCAGGAGGCTGACCGCGGCGTGGACGCCCTATCTCGCCTCGGACGACGTGGACCTGACGGCGGAAACGGTACGGCTGTGCGGCGGCACGATCGGGGTGGGCCCGTTGGACGCGGGCGGCATCGGACGGCTGACGATCGGCTCGGACCCGTGGGGCGCGGTTTTCGGCCTTCTGCGGGCCCGGCCGCACCCGGGCGCGGAGATCGCCGGGCTGCCCGGCACCCCGGTGTGGCACGAGCTGCTGACCTACGAGAGCGCGGGCGCCGCCACGTTCTACACCAGGCTGTTCGGCTACGAACGGAAGCCGGACGGCGCCGCCGACGTCGACCGCGTGACCCTGCACCTCGACGGCCGTCCGGTCGCCGGGGTCCACGGGGTGGGCCGGTCCCTGTCCCACGACCGGGGCCCGCACTGGACGACCTACTTCGAGGTCCCCGACACCGACGAGTCGACCGCCCGCCTGGTCGCCCTGGGCGGCCGGGTCCTCGTCCCCGCCCGGGACACCGTCCAGGGCCGCGTGGCCACGGTGACGGATCCGGAGGGGGCCCGGTTCGCCCTGATCCGGAGCGCGCGGTGAGCACGGCAGGCCGTGTTGACCGCGGTGATCACTCGGGAGGGTGAAACCTACCGGTCTCTTCAGCGGTGACCCCGGCCCGCCCGGGTCATCCCTCAGCCGGTACCTAGAGCCGCCTTCGCGTCGCTTCCCTCCCAGCCGACAGAGGTACGCCAGACAACCTCGATCGTGAAGACGTCACGGATGGAGTCGGCGGACCAGGGTTCGGCCGGCGCCTCGGAGAGAACGAGGTAGAGGCGATCGGCCTTGGAGGGGAGTGTGTGGTCGACCTCCAGGAGCCGCGCCGCACCCGCGCGGAGGTCGGCGTGGGACGTCCGGCCGGCGCCTAGAACCTCGTAGAGGGCGAGCCCCGTGTCGGTGACACAACTGACGTCCACGACCCCGGAGTTCTCGGGCTGCCAATCCGCACGCAGCAGAGCGGCCATCAGCTCGTGCCGCACGGCTTCGTGCGTCTTGCACGTGCGGTCGGCGGCGACGGCCGCTTCCAAGTGCTGGAGCAGGTCCGTGGCCGGCTCGGCCGCGTACGGGGTGATGGCCATGATGCCGGACTCCTTCTGGGCGTTGCCCTGAGACTGCTCGTGCTGCTCGTGCAATTCGGTTGCGCCGGTGGACGCTTGGGACTGCGCCTGAGTCTGCGTGACCTCGATTCGGCGCTCCTCCTCCACTGGCCCGGTGAGTCGCCGTCTCAGGGTGTCCCGCGCTTCGGCCAGCGCATCGGACCAGCCGCTCCGTGCCAGTTCAGCCCGGAACACGTCCGGCTCGAAGGTGCCGAACTTCAGCGCGTGGTTGGTGCTCACGGCCAGGTTCTGCAGCCGGCTCAGGCTCGGTTTGTCAGGACAACCGAGCACACGCCAGACGTCCAGCCAGTCGTGCTGGTCCAGTTTGAGACAGCGGGTGGCCATGCCCTTGAGTTCCGAGATCCGGGAGCGGGCGTTGTCCGGGACGTCCCCGCCCGCCAGGTCCTCGACGATGCCGAGAGCATCCAGGTAGCGCCCCAGCATGGTCGGAGAGATGGGAAGGCGGCCGAAGTCGTCCGTCGTGACGAACGCACCGTTCGACGAGTGGCGCAGCACCCACGCGTTCAGTTCGGTCCCGACGGCGGGCGGCACGGCGCCGCTGCGTACGGCCACGAAGAGGGGGAGGTTCGTGGCGGTCGAGACGGGTTCGACCCGGTACATGCCGCCACTGACGGAGACCACCCGTACCCGGACCTCGGTGCCGATCTGAAGGATGTCCCTTTCCGTGTCCTGACGCAGGCCGGCGTCGGAAGGCTGACCGTCATCAGCGCCCGTCAGCGCCGACGGAAGAGATGTGGAGTGAATGATCGTCAAGCTCTGAGTGCTACGGGTCAGGGCTATGTAGAGCAGCCGGAGGCCGACGGGTTCCTGGTCGGCGATGGCGGACGGTTCGACGACGAGGACGTGGTCGAACTCCATGCCCTTGGCCTGGGACACGGGAAGCACTGAGACGGCCTGGCGTTCCTCGGTGGTGACGCCGCCGGTCTCGGCCAGCCGGTGGTCGATCTCGTCGGCCCACTCGAACTCGTCGGGAATGATGACCGCGACGGACCGCAGGCTGCGGCCATCGGTGGTACCGATCAGGTGGCGGATACGGGTGACCGTCTCGTCCATGACCGTGTCCGGTTCGGCTTTGACCACTCGGACGGCGTCGGTCCCGGCTTCGCGTACGGCCCGCGGGTAGGGCAGCGTGGGCGCGATCACGTGGGCCAGTGGCGCGGTGAATTCCATGATCTCGGCCGGTACGCGGTAGCTCGTGTTCAGCTCGGCCAGCCGACAGTCTCCGTGATCGGAGAGGAGTGTGCCGAGGCGGTCCCAGTCGAGGTAGCTGTGGGGGCCGGTGGCCTGGGCCAGATCGCCGAGAACGGTCATGGAACCACCGGCCGCCAGACGGCGGCGCAGCGAGCGGGCCTGCATGGGTGTCAGGTCCTGGGCTTCGTCGATGATGACGTGCCCGTAGTGACGCGGAGTCTCACCTGTGATGAGGTGACGGAGTTCCTCGAGGCAGACTCGGTCGTCCAGCGTCCACTGTTCCTCGTCCGCCTTGGCCGCGCGGGGACGGTGCAGGACATCCTGCTCGACGTCGTCGAGGATGCCTTCGGCGCAGGCTCGGAGCAGTTGTGGTGAGTCGTACAGGGTGCGAAGGGCTTCCGCCGGGCTCGGGGAGGGCCAGATACGTTCGATGAGGCGCTCCACCCGCCGGTTGCGCTCCAGTTCGCGGCGGATCGTGTGGTCGCGGCTACGGCGCGGGGCGACAGCGACGAGTTCCCTCAGCAGCAGGTCGACGACCAGGCCACGGAATCGGTCGCGGCGCTCGCGGTAGGAGCCTCCGCCCTGCCGGACCTCCTCCAGGGCGGCGAGGATCTGCGAGCGGACCACACGCAGGGTCGTGCCGGCGGCGGTGACGACGAACGCGGGCTCGTCCCCCTCGTAGGAGGGCGCTGTGGTGAGGTCGTCGAGGGCCTCGGGGCGGTACTCGTTCTCGACGCGGTGTTGCAGGACGGCGGCCATGCGCTCGTCGGACTTCACCAGCCGTGTACGGGTGCTGTCAGTGCCTCGGATGTCACCGTCCCAGAGTCGTGACAGCTGTACGGCGTTGACGTCGCGGGTGCCGAGTGTGGGCAGCACCTGGCCGACGTATTCGAGGAACCGCTGGTGGGGGCCGATGACCAGGATGTCCCGCGCCTTGAAGTGGTCATTGTTCACCAGCCATGTCACGCGGTGCAGACCGACCGCGGACTTTCCGGTTCCCGGACCGCCCTGAATGACGAGGATCTCGGAGGGCGCCCCGGTGACGAGCGCCATCTGGTCACGCCGGATCGTCTCGACGATGTCCCGCATGCGACCGCTGCGCGAACGCTGCAGGTCACGCAGAAGGAAGTCGTCGGGCTGCTGGGGCTTGCGTCGCTGGATGCGGACGATGTCGCCGGGGTTGGGGACGGGGCGGCCGGTGGTCTCCTGCGTGGTTTTCTCACCTTGGACGACCGGTCGACGAGCAACCGCGTCCTCCTCTTCCGCTGACTCCGCTCCGGTGACGATCACCTGGTCCTCCGGACCGGGCGCGGCCGTGGCGGGGGCAGGCAGCGCGATTTCGTCGGCGTAGTCCTCGACGACTCGCTGCGAGCAGATCAGACGCCGCCTCAGCACCACGTCCCCGGGCGAGTCCGGCGACGCGTCGAACCACTTCCGGGCCGCCCGGTTGGTCCACTCCACGACCACCTGGTTGTGGTCGTCGTCCCATACCCCTCGCCGCCCGATGTACCAGGTCTCGATCCCCTCGTCGGGATCAGTCGCGTCGACGCGTCCGACGACCAGGCTCTCGTCGCCCAGCCCCCCGTAGGTGGCGGCCTGTTCCTCGGCCTTGAGCCGGTTGGCGACGCTGTCCTTTCCGCTGGCCGACGCCTTGGCCACGGAGTCACCGGTCATCTGGGTCAGCCGCGTCTCGTAGCAGTCGTAGGCGAAATCCACCTTCTTCTGCTCGGATGCGATGACTTCCTCATGCGCGGGCACGCCCATGCGATTTCCCCTCCTCGCGGTCCCCCGGACCGCATCGGGCGCAAGGCGCCCGATCCCCTTCACAGAATTATCACATCACGTCAGTTGCCTGTGATCGCAGTCCGGTTCCCGATGGTGTGCGATCTCTCGGAGGACGTCGGCGACTTCCCCAACGGCGGGCGCCTCGCGCCCGCCTGCTGCGGAAGCTCAAGGACATTCCGAGGCGCGGTGAGTTCCGCGACGAGTGCCTCGACAGCCGTCTGCCAGGCCCGTACCTGGGTGTGGCTCGGGCCGATCTCGTCGTGGTGGTACTTGCAGCCGGTGCTGAGCCGGCTCCAGAGCGCGCTGGTGCGGCGGGCCAGGTCGGGGCCGGCGTAGTGGCGCAGGCAGAGCAGCTTGGCGCGCGTACTACGGACCTCGCGGAATGCGGCTTCCTCAGTCGTGAGGATCGCGTCGACGGCCGCTTCCAGGGCGATGCGCAGGGCGTAGGTCGCGCCGCGGACACGGCCTGCGAGGGTCAGCGGACCACCGCTCGGGCCCTCGGCGAGGAGGCTCTCGGCCGTCGACAGGAGGTCGGAGACCGAAGCGGTGCCAGTGCTCGTGCGGGTGGCAGGCATCAGGCGTTCACCTCCGGCTTGCGGATCCGGCCGGCAAGGTCCTCGACCTTCCTGACGAAGGCGACCGGGTCGGGCGGGAGGAATCCGCCAGGGTGGGCGCCCTGCTGGCACTGGCGGATCAGGAGCGCGCTCTCGCCGCCGTACAGGGAACGAAGACGGCCCTTGACCTCCTCGTCAGGGTGGACGCGACCGTCGTCGAAGAGGGCGAAGGACGCGAGCGGGATGAGCCGTTCGGTCTCGTCGATGGCGGCCTGCAGACCGTCGGCGGACTGCCCGGTACGGCTCCGCCGGATCCAGGCCGCTTCGACGATCGCCTTCGTCAGGGCCTCGCGGCACAGTGACGGCAGGACGTTGCGCAGTGCCGGCTCGGGGCAGTTCTCGGTCTTCGCGAGGGCCATCGCGTCGCCGATGGCCTCCTGGACCGGATCGGTCTCGCACTCGACCTTCACCTGTGATTCCACGCCCCGATCCACCTTCAGCACGGTCACCGGCAGGCCCTGGCTGCGGAAGGCGTGCGGGAGGCGGGTGTCGTGGGTGAAGACGACCACCTGGCGGTCGCGGCCGAGTTCGTCGAGGACCTGGGCCAGGCCATCGACCTTCGCCGGGTCCATGGACTGCACGGGGTCGTCGATGACGACGAACCCGAAGGGGCTGTCAGCAATGGCGGCACGGGGCAGGAACAGGGAGAGCGCGAGCGAATGCAGTTCGCCCTGACTCATGACGCTCAGGGCGGGAGCCTCGGTGTCGTCGACGGTGACGTCCATGATCAGCTTGCGTACGGTGGCCCTCGCGGTGCCGTGCAGGCCGACGTGCTTCAGGTCGACGCTGCTCTGCTGGCGGAGCTTCTCCCAGATCCGCTGCGTGTGCCCGGCAAAGGCGTCGAGCCTCAGGTCGCGGATCTCGGTCGTGAGCTTCTTGACCCAGGTGTGGGCGGCGTTGACTTCCGTCTTGCGCGACTTGACGGCGTCTGCCTCCCGGCGGAGCTTCGTCCACTCGGCCAGCAGGCCGACGACCTCACGCCAGCGTTCGTCCATGGCCGCCAGTTCGTCACGCGCCCTCCTGGCCACGATCTCGCACGCGTCCGTCAGTGTCAGCGCCGCCCTGAGCGCGCGCTCGGCGAGCTCGGCGGGGTCGGTGACCCCCCGGCACGCGCCCCACGCCTCCCACGGGTCGGTCAGCACCGCCGGGAACTCCCGCGGCAGGTGAATCAGGTCCTGCAGCGTGCGCATTCCGGCCCGCACGTCCGCCTCCGCCCTGCGCACCGCTTCGGCTTCCTGCAGGAGGGCGGCGATTTCCGCCTCGGCGCGCCTGGCCCACTCCTGGTCCAGGACCTGCTGCGTGCCGCAGACCGGGCAGGCCGTGTCGTCGGCGTGGCGGTCGCTGTGTGTCAGGGCCGCCTGGAGCAACTCCGCCCTGCTGTGGGCGTCCGCGGCCGCGGACCCCTGCAGCTCGTCGGCGTCGGCCACTGCACACCGCAACTCGTCGACGGCAATGCCGACCCGGTCGAGGTCGGGCCCCTGGGCGTCGGCCTTCAGACGCGCTTCGCGCAGCCGGCCCTCATCGGCCGTGGGGGAGCCGGTGATCAGGGCGTCGAGGACGGCGTAGTCGGGACCGCCCTTCTCGTCCATCGCCAGCAGGGCTCTGAGTGCCCGGTCGTCATGCTCGACCGCTTCCAGGGCCGCGTGCAGAAGCTGCTTCTTCTCCTTCTCGGCGTTCTGGACCGCCTCAAGTTCCTTCTTCCTGTCCGCCAGCCGCCGCACGGCGGCGTTGAGGTACTCGAGTCCGAGGATCGCGGCGACGTTGTCGTACATCTCGGTCGGCTTGCCGTTGATCATGTTGCCCAGATCGACGTACGACAGGAACGGGCGGTAGGTCCGCATCGCCTGCCCCCAACCGGCCTGCTCCAGCGGTACGGTGCCGCGTCCCGGCCGCTTGAGCACGGCCCGGGAGTCGGTGAAGGCGTCGCCGGTCCAAGCGCGGGTGAGAGTGCTCGGCGACGGGTCGCACTGGACAGTCAGCTTGGCCTCGACGAAGGTACGTTCGCCGTTGTGCAGGTTGCGCCAGCGGACAGCGTGGCTCGGATGCCCTCCGGAGTAGTGGGCGTTGGTCCCAGTGAACAGGGTCTCGATGGCTTCGGCGAAGCTCGACTTCCCGGAGCCGTTGCGCCCGACGACGAGGGTGACTCCGGGCTTGGGCCGCAGCTTCAGCCGGGCCTCCGAGCCGACGCCGCGGAAGCCGGTGACGGTGACCTTGCCGAGGTAGAGCGGGCCTGTGGAGGTGCGTGCGCCGTCTTTGGTGTTCCCGGAGTCCTCGAGTGCCTCGCGGATGAGAGCCTTCACCGGCTCGGCGAGCTTCCGGTCGTCGGCCAGCCGGGCCTCCACCAGCTCGGGCAGCGGCAGTGCGCGGTCGGGGTTCTGGTCCGTAGCGTCGTCCATGAGGTGTCTCCCGTGATTCCCGTACTGACGTGGAAGGGGCGAGCACCGACAGGCGCCGGGGGCGGCGGCTGGGCCGCCGGGTGCCTGTCGATGGACGGAACCGTAGGAGCGGGCAGGCCTCCTCCAGGGCCGGCTACTCGATAACCCCAGTTATCAAGGGAGTTGACGAGTTGACAGGCTCCGTTACGAGGGTGGGCGAAGCTGTCCGGGGCTGTCCGTTCGCGTCGAGCCGGTGATCGGTCACGTTGCCCTCGTCTCACCGATCCGTCTGTCCAACTCGGCGTCCAAAGCGGCCTGCTCACTCACATCGGGGGCGTAGCCGTTCCGCTCCCGCAGAGCGGCGCGTGCCTGCTCGGCGTGAGCCGCACGCTCGGCGTCCTCGCCCTTCGCGCGGTGCGCGCCGGAGGGACCGTTCACCCCTGGGGCCAGGGCGGCAGCGTGCACTCCGCCCAAACGGTTTTTCCCGGGCCGTCCGGGCGTGGGTGCCAGTCCCAGCAAGTCGCGAGCCGCGACACGAGGAGCAGCCCGCGGCCGGCCTCGTCGGCGCCGTCGGCCTCCTCCAGGGCGGTGGGGCGGCGGGGGTGGCGTTCGGCGCGGGTGTCGGTGACCTCGACGCGGATCGTGCGGCCGTCGGGGGTCGCGTGGAGGCTGAGGTGGAAGTCCCGGCCGGGGACATGGCCGTGTTGTACGGCGTTCGCGGTGAGCTCCGCGACGATCAGCACGATCGCGTCGTGCGGGTCGGTGTCGTACGGGATCCCCCAGGCGTCCAGACGGACGGCCGCGAGGCGGCGGGCGAGACGGGCTCCGCGGGGTGTGGAGGTGAAGCGCATCTCGAAGGTGCGGGGCGGGGGTGGGGCCGTCTTCAAAGGGGCGTAGGGGGTGGTGGGTGTGGTGGTGTCGGTGGGATTGATGGGTTTCGTCGCCACGTCCCTCACGGTCCCGTCAGTCGCGTAGCGTGACCAGTGGTGACGTAGCGACAGGGGGCGGCTGTACGCGCTTTGCAGGCACGAGTCGGAGCTGCGCGCCGTGACGGCGTCTCTTGCGGGGCGTTGAGCGGAAGAGGCGGTGATGGACATGGCTGAACGCAAGGGCGCGGTGGCGGTACTCCGTCCGGACACCCCTGGGCTCCGGGACGTTCACCCGTGTGCTTCCGGTGGACGCCACAGCCCGGATGTGAACTCGCCGAGGAGTCGCCGACCGGCAACGGTGAACGGGTGATCGGCTCCCAGGCCGCGTTCCCGCCGGGCCACGACATCCGTCATGATCTCGGAGGCCGCCGCCAAGTCGCCCCGTGCGGCCCGAATTCGGGACAAAAGCTGCTGCGCCGAGAGCGCGATCGGGTGGTCGGGGCCGAAGCGCCGCCGGTACGCCTCGGTGACATGCCGGATCTCCTGGTCGGCCTCGTCGAAGCGGCCCAGCAGATGCAGTGCCCAGGCGTGGTTGTGATGGGCTCCCAGGGTCACCGTGTGGTCGGGACCGAGGAACCGTACGCATTCCATGGGCAGGGAGAGCAGGGCGCCGTCCTCTTCGGCGACGCTCTCGGACGCAGACAGCAGAACCAGCAGACTGGAACGGGAGCGCAATGTCAGCGGGTGGGCAGGACCCAGCGCCCTTCGCCTGCCGGCAACCGTGGAGCGGAGGAGCGAGACGGCCTCATCGCGTTCTCCGACGTTGCCGAGCACGAGCTGAAGGCCGTGGCGGCTGTCCAGGGTGTCCGGGTCGTCGGCCCCGAACAGTCGCTCCTGAGTCGCGTGGAGGCGTCTGAGCAGGAGTTCGGCCTCGCCGTATTCGCCGAGCCGGAAGAGTGCGCGGCCGGCCCTGGAGCCGGCGGCCAGGACGAGCCGGTGCTCGGCGCCGAGCCGCTGTTCACCGAGGTTCGCGGCGGCTCGGGCGGTCTCCCAGGCGGACATGTAGTCCCCCGTGCGGTGCAGCGCGGTGGACAGCCTGGTCACCACGGCCAGTGCGTCGGCCGATGTCGACGGGTCGCCGGCGCGCCGCAGCAGGGCGAGACCGTGCGGCACCAGCAGCCGAAGCAGCGGATCGTACGGACCGGCGTCGGGCACCTCGGGCACGGAAGCGTCGAGCAGTCGGACCGCTGTGGCGTGGAGCGCCGGCACCACGTTCGCCGGGGTCGCCGCGACGACGCTGTCGAGCAGCACCGCGTGGCTCGTCACGCACCGCTCACCGACGTCGACCAGTTCGGTGAGCGACTGGTCGATCAGTGCCCTCAGGGCCGTTTCGCAGCGGGTGCGCGGCAGGGCGCCACTGATCTCGGCATGGCCGAGCAGGGAGAGCGGCAGCGGCTCGGGGGCGAACCGCGACAGGAGCCTCAGCAGCGCGGTCGCCTCGGGCAGGCCGCGGGTCTCGAACGCGTCGAGTGTCAGTTGCCACGTCAGGCCCACCAGGTGCCGGGGGTCCTCCTCCGACAGGGCATCGGCTCCCTGGTCGATGAGTTCGACCCCTCCTCCTTCCTCCAGACGGCGCCCGTAGGTCTCCATCGTCCAGGGGTCGAGCACTTGCTGGGAGAGGAAGCCGCCCGCCAGCGTGAGGGCGAGCGGCAGCCGGCCGAGCCGGTCCGCGATCCGAGCCGCCTCCTGCTGCGTGCCACTGTGCGGGGCGAGGTCCCGCAGCACCCGCGCGGCATCCTCACGCGGCAGTACGCCGATGTGCTGCAGTTCCGCCCCCGGCCACCAGCGGGCGGCCGGACGGCGCGTGGTCACCACGACCGTTCCCCTAGGACTGGTGCGCAGCCAGCTGCCGTCCCGGAGGATCTCAGGGTGGTCGGCGTTGTCGAGCACCAGCAGCCAGGGCTCGGCGGAGCGGTCGAGATACTGCCAGACCAGATCGGCGGCAGGACGGAGTCCGTTCCGGGCGGCCAGCAACTCCCCGTCACCGGCGCCCCGGTCGGCGGCCACGGCGAGCATGCCCGCACGCAGGCTCGCGCGGTCGGAGGCGTTGACCCACAGTCCGACCCGGCCGCATTCGCCGGTGGCCAGCTGAAAGAGTGTGTAGGCGACCGCGGTCTTGCCGCAGCCACCCATGCCGTACAGCACGTAGACCTCGCCGCCCTGCCCTGTCCGCACACTCGCCCGCAGCCGTTCCAGTACCTCGGCGCGGTCGCGCAGCACGACTGGAGGCCGGCCGACCGCCGGACGGCGAACCGAGTCGGGGCCTTGCGGCGCGTCCGTCCCATCGCCCTGTTCGCCATAGTGGTGGTGCACGCTGATGTGCTGGTCACCCGACGCCTGGTAGACACGGCCACGGTCCTCGGCGTGACCGTCCATCCCACCTGTCATCGCTGCGTGTTGTGCTGGTCTCGCCCGGCCTGATAGACACGGGCGTGGCCCGACGCAGTGGCGTGCTGGGTGATCGCGGATCCACTCACACCGCCCGGGTCGAGCTCGTCGAGGAGTCCGCGCAGTTCCGCTGCGGCGTCTGGCCGGGCGGCGAGCAGCCGCCTCAGCCGCCCCTGCCACTCCGCATGCAGTTCGCCCAGGGTCTCCTGGTCACCGGCCTCACCGGCCTCACCGGCCGCCAGGGCGTCTTCGCGAGTGGCCGTCAGTTGGGCGGCGACGGCCTCGGCTCGGTGCGGCTGCGTCCGCTGCCACAGTCGTGTGACGCCCTCTCGAGTGCGATTCCAGGCGTCGGTCGTCATCAAAGTGACCAGTGTGACTCCCGCGCTCTGCGCGAGTAATGCCGTCTCCGGGTCCACAGTTCCCCCTGCCCAAAATATTCAAATTTTTGGATTGTATACGGAATGACTCACGTCTGTCGCATTTTGATACTGTGCCGTTTCGCGACCTCCCATCATCGCACTCTTGAACCGGATGGGACAACAAGAGAAAGGCCTCGGCATCTTCAGCATGTCCACTTTTCACATGACCAAGCCAACACGCGCAATGCTAAAGTGGCAAGAATCCGACCCGTTCGAGGGGGCGATGACCATGAGCAGGCCGTGGGAAGCCGACCCGACCACGACATTCAAGCGGCGCCTGGGGAAATCGCCTCAGGAATTGGGGAACACGACCGACAACCCCGACTGCCCCGACATCTGGGAACTCGAGAACGGGGACATCGCCATCATCGGGCGTGACCTCACGGAACCCCTGAGCGGAAAGCTGCCCGCCGGAGTATCCGTCGGAGCGGACGAACGACTCGTGGTCATTCCCAGGAACATGCTCATCGCAGCGAAACCGGATATCCCGAATGTTTGACTCCTTCCCGAGCGGAACCTTCGAACGCATGGATCGCCCCGCATATCACGCGGATTTCCGCCGCGTCTACGAGAGCGGAATTCACCATCTGAACAAGCTCGAACGAGGGCAGAACTTCAAAGAACGCGGGTTCGCCAGCTGGGAAGCCTTCGCCGCCGGGGAATGGGACCGCGCCCTGTCCCTCACCCAGGAGAAACGCGACGTCTACGCACGGCAGTTCCGCGACGCCGCGCGGTTAGGCATTCTGGAGCGTCGCCTTCGCGTGGTGGAGTTTCCGGTGACCCCCTACGTGCAGTGGGAGCTCTTCGTCCTGCGTCTGCGTGTGGACCTGGGCGACAACATCAGGGTGCTCGACGCTCGCGAGATCGCGGACATCGAGAAGGACCGCCCTGTTCCCGAGGTGGTGATCCTCGGGGACGTCGCCATGTACGAGGTGCTCTACGACGATGACGGGAACGCGGCGGGAGCCAACCGCTTCACCGACCGGACACTGATCCGGGAGACGTCAGCCGGCTTCGACGCTCTGTATGAGCGGGGGGACGACTTCCACGACTTCTTCGACAGGGAGATCGCTCCTCTCGCCCCGCCCGCAGTCGCCCGCTGAGCACCCATTTCGTTCGGGGCTCCGAGGCCCGGTCACGGCTCCTCCCCGGGACGAGCCGTGACCGAGAGCCCGCATGCGAGCAGCGCGGATGCCCCCACACGGCCCTGCCGGTCGCAAAGCGCGCCGAGTGGTGACGCAGCGACAAAGGGCGGTTGTCGGCGCGTTGTCCGCACGAGTAGGAGCTGCACACCGTAACGGCGTCCCTTGCGGGGGCGTTGAGGCAAGGAGGCGGTGATGACGGACATGACTGAACGCGAGGGCGTGGAGGCGGGCGCCGAGGCGCTTGCGGAAGAGCGTGACGGCGGCGGCGTGGGGGCGGCCATGGGTCCTGGGGACGGCTGGGAGAACGACGACCGGGCCGCGGGGCGACGACCGGAGGACGAGGCGGGGCGGGGTGTCGTCGTCGCGTTCGGGCAGACCATGAAGACGCTGCGGGTGCGGGAGGGGCTGGAGCGCGAGGAGTTCGGGCGGCGGCTCGGGTATTCGGCGTCCACGGTCGCCTCGTTCGAGCAGGGGCGGAGGATTCCGACGCCCAGGACGATCGAGCGCGCCGATGAGGTGCTGGGGGCGGGCGGGTTGCTGTGCCTGTGGAAGGAGCAGGTGGAACGGGCGCAGTATCCGGTGTTCTTTCAGGGGATGGCGGTGCTGGAGAAGGAGGCCGTTGAGCTGGTCTCGTACAGCATGCCTGTACTCAATGGCCTGCTTCAGACCGAGGAGTACATGAGGGGGCTGCTCGCCATGAGGCGTCCGCCTCTGGACGAGGAGACCATCGAGCAGCGAGTGGCGGCACGATTCGCCCGACAGGACATCTTCGATCGTCGGCCCGCACCCTTCCTGAGCTTCGTGCTCGACGAGTCGCTCCTGCGACGTCCGTACGGGGGTAAGACGGTGCAGCGCGGGCAGTTGGAGCACCTCTTGCTGATCGGCCAGAAGCGCAATGTCGAGATCCAGGTCATGCCACTCGACCGCGAGGACAACGCGGGTGTGAACGGACCGTTCACCGTCGTCACACGCAAGGACGGCAAGAAGTTCGTGTACGCCGAGGCACGAGGCATCGGCTCTCTGCAGACCGACCCTGAGCAAGGGGTACTGGCGGCCGCACTCTATGGGATTATCCGATCACAGGCTCTCAGTCCGCGAGAGTCAACGGAGTTCATCGAAAGGTTGCTGGGATCGCTATGACCAACGCTGAGTCCTCGACCGTCACCTCCGGCCTCGCCTGGTTCAAGAGCAGCTACAGCGGAACCGAGGGCGGCGAATGCGTAGAGGTTGCGGCTGCCATGGCAGTTGTGCACGTCCGGGACTCGAAGGCTGGGGCCGGCCCCATGCTCACGGTCTCGCGTGACGCGTGGGCGGGGTTCGTCGGGCTGGCCTCGTCGGAGCGGTGCGTGTGACGCTCGTACGACCGTGAGGGCCCTGCCGACCTGGATCTCGGTCGGCAGGGCCCTCGTTGTACCTGTTGCACTGATGCCAAGTGGCACCTACTGGGTACCAAGCCAGCTTTCAAACAACATGAGGTGTTCGCCTACGGCTCCCAGCGAGGAAGGACTGTTCTCGTACTGCTCCGAGAGCGCCACTTCATAGACCTTGTAAGCCGGTTCCGCCTCCTTGCCGGCGGCGTCTACGGCCGCGAGCGTCTCGAGCGCCTCCTCAATGTCCCCGTTCTCGGCGCTGGTCACGAGCCTGGGACAGAGGTCCTCGGCGATGTACTCGCACAGCTCAATGAGATGCCGCCCTGCGCGGGTCGCCCGGTCTCGGATGGCCTCTGTTCGCGCTTCACGAAGGGCATCCTCAAGGTCAGCCTCGTCACCTTCGTCACACCAGATCTGCCGTGCAGACTCCTCCCTTCCCTTGAGTTCCTTCTCGGAGTCACGCAGCAGTTCTTCCAGGGTGAGGGTCGGGTGCGCTACATCTTCGGCGGGCAACTCCGGCAACGACTCGATCGCTCCCGAATCCGGGAGCGATCCGCCGTCTCGGAGCGCTTGGAGCAAGAGAACCTGGCGAAGGATGGGCAGCAGGCTGTCACCGTCAGTGGCTCCGCGGATCTCATACGCTGCTTGCTGCACAGCCGAGTAGTCGCAATCCGCGACGTATCCGTCCAGCTCGAACCCGAGCTCCGAGACGGTGGAAGAAATTTGCCGAATCTCGTCGAGCAGTTCCTCGCAGACATCCGAGAGGCGGTCGGCGATCTGGTGCGCTTCCTCCGCCTCACTCACTTGCCGCTCCAGCTTTGCAACAAGGTTGATGAGCTCACTCACAGTATCCCCCTTGGATCAAGCAGTTCTTTGGACCACTCCGGCTGTGCACAATGATGACGCCCTGGTACACCACGAGGGTCCTGCCGTCACTCCGGGACGGCAGGACCCTCGCATCACCTCTCAGTCATCCGGCACGCCGTTCTCGGACCACTCGTTGGCGAAGTGTTCCATCTGACGGAGGACCAGGTCGATGGCCTCCTTCTGCTGGTCCGGCGGGTAGTTGTTGCGGGCCAGGAGGCGCTTGATGGTGCTGCGCAGTCGGGCGCGGACGGACTCGCGGGCGATCCAGTCGGGCTTGAGCTGGCGGCGGACCTCGGTGACGAGTTCGCGGGCGATGCCGGCCAGGACTTCGTCGCCCATGAGTGAGCGAGCGGTGCCGTGGTCGGCGACGGCGTCGTAGAAGGCGAGTTCGCGCCAGTTCAGCGGCGGGTCGAACTTCTCACCTCGGTTGGCGTCGGCCATGACGTCCTTGGCCATCTCGACCAGTTTGGCGATGAGTTCGGCGCTGGTGTACTGCTGACGCATGTAGCGCACCATCAGGTCCTGGAGGCGCTGGGAGAACGTGGTCTGCCGGACGATGTTGTGCCGGGTGACCTCGCGCATCTTCCGCTCGACGAGCCGCCTCAGCGCCTCGGCCGCCAGGTGCGGGGTGTCGCTGTTCTGGAGCTGGGCGACCAGGGCATCGCTGAGGTGGGTCAGGTCGGCGGTCTCCAGCCCCGCCTCGGCGAACAGGTCCGTGACTCCGCCGGTCTCCACCACCGACGAGGTCAGCTGGGAGAGGTACAGCTCGACGTCGCGGGCCACCGGGAGGCCGCGTGCCTCCCGCTCCATGGCGTCCAGCTTGGCCATGTAGGCGCGGACCTCGGCGAAGAACTGGATGTGCCGCTTCCAGGCCGGCTTGTCCCCGAACCTGTCCCCCACCTCCTTCGAACTGCCCGCCAGCGCCCAGAAGCGCTCCAGCCGGTAGGCGTGGTCGCGGAAGCGGCGGCCCAGGGTCTGGCGCGGGTCGTCGAGCAGGTCGGGGTTGTTGCCCTTGGTACGAGGGTCGCGCAGGTAGTTGGCGGTCTTCAGCGCCGCGTCGACGAAGGCCCGGGGGCCGGGCTTGTCGAGCAGGGGCTCCCAGGCGAAGCCGCGCAGGATGCCGGTGAGGATGTCGTACTCGTTGCGCAACTCGTCCAGCGCGCGCTCGACGTCCTGGCCGAGGGTGCGGTCGCGCTGGTCGGCCTCGGTGTACTCGGCGATGGCCTTCTGGAGGTTCTCCGTCAGCGGCGCGTAGCCGACGAGGAGGCCGTCCTCCTTGCCGCGGAAGCGTCGGTTGACGCGGGCCAGGGCCTGCATCAGGTTGGCGCCCTTGAGCGGCCGGTCCAGGTACATGGTGTGGATCGGCGGGGCGTCGAAGCCGGTCAGCAGCATGTTGTTGACGATGAGCAGTTCCAGCTCGTCGTCGGGGTTCTTGGCCCGGTTGATGACGGTCTTGCGGCGGCTGTCGGTCAGCGCGTGAGCGAGCAGCGCGTCCGGGTCCTTGCGGGAGTTCGACGAGAAGACGATCTTCATGACGCCCTTGTCGAATTCGTCCCTGTGCCACTCGGGACGCAGCTCGCGCAGTGCGTCGTAGACGCGTACGCAGATTTCGCGCGTCGCGCACACCACCATGGCCTTGCCGGGCGCGCCGCCCGACTCGGAGACGCCGACGAACGGCTGCATCCGCTCCCGGCGGGACTCCCAGTGGTCCACCAGGTCGGCGGCGAGATCCCTTATCCGGGCCGGTGCGCCGTACATCGCGTTCATCGTCGCGACGGCCTGCTCGACGCGGCGGCGTTCGGTGTCGTCGAGGCCGTCGGTGATGCGGTCGGCCTCCTCGTCGATGGTGGTCGGGTCCACCTCGCGGTCCAGAACGAGCTGGATCACACGGCTTTCGTGGTAGACCTTCACGGTCGCGCCGTCGTCGGCGGCCCGCTTGAGGTCGTAGACGTCGATGTAGTCGCCGAACACCTCGCGGGTGTTGCGGTCGGCCTCCGAGATCGGCGTGCCGGTGAAGGCGAGCAGCGTGGCGTGCGGGAGCGCGTCGCGCAGGTGGCGGGCGAGGCCGTTGAGGTCGTCGTAGTGGCTGCGGTGTGCCTCGTCGACGATCACCACGATGTTCCGGCGGTCGGAGAGCATCGGGTGGTCGGTGCCCGACTCCCGCTCCTCCTTGGTCTTGCCGAACTTCTGGAGCGTGGTGAAGAGGATCCCTCCCGTCCTCTTCGCCACGAGCTCCTCCCGGAGTTCGGCGCGGGTGACAACCTGCTTCGGCGTCTCCGGGAGGATCTCGCTCTCCTGGAACGTCGAGTAGAGCTGGTCGTCGAGGTCCGTACGGTCCGTGACGACCACGACGGTGGGGTTCAGCAGCGCCGGGTCCCTCATCACCATGGTGGTGGTGAGGACCATCTCCTCCGACTTGCCGGAACCCTGGGTGTGCCAGACCACGCCGGCCTTGCCGTCGCTGGCCGCGGCGGTACGGACTGCTTCGGCGGCGCGAGTGACGGCGTGGTACTGGTGCGGCTTCGCGATCCGCTTCATCCGCTTCGACGGGACGAAGTTGATGAAGGAGTGGACCAGTTGGAGGAACCGGGGCTGGGTGAACAGGCCGTGGATGGCGAGGTTCTGCCCCGACTCGGCGAACCCGTCGGCGGTGAGCGGGTCGACGCGGGCGCCGAACTCGTCCGTGTTCCACGGCGCGAAGTGCTCGTACGGCGTGAACGGCGTGCCGTACTTCGCGGAGATCCCGTCGGAGAGCAGAACGACTGTGTTGTAGCGGAAGGCGGTCGGGAACTCCTCGACATACCTCGCCACTTGGGCGTGAGCCGTCTGGAGCGTCGCGTCCTCGTCGCCGGCGCGCTTCAGCTCGACGGCGGCCAGGGGCAAACCGTTGACGTAGAGGACGACGTCGAAGCGACGGTTCTTGTCGCCGTCGATCACCGTGACCTGGTTCAGGGCGCGGTAGGTGTTCGCGTCCGGGTCTTCCAGGTCGAGGAGGCGGACCGTGGGGTTGTGCTCGGCACCGAAGGAGTCGGTGTAGGTGACGGACCGTATGCCGGTGGTGAGGTGGCGGTGGGCGGTCCGGTTCTCCTCGTAGGTGTCCTGGGAACCGGGGGTGGCGGCGGTCGTCACGGCTTCGTGAACGGCGTCCGGGGGCAGTTCCGGGTTCAGGCGCTCGATCGCCCCCTGAAGGTCCGGGTAGAGGATGAGATCCTCCCAGGACTTCCGGTGCCCGGACCCGGGCGCGAACTCGTTCCCGGAGGCCGGCAGCCAGTCCAACTCGGCCAACTCGTCGAGCGCGAGCACCTCCCAGTCGGCTTCGGTGGGGCGGCGGTGGGTTCTGTCGTCGGGCTCGTTGTCGTTCTGATAGGTCGTCATGTGGCGTCCTCGACAATCTTCTCGGCGTCCTTGACGCGGAGGCGACCGGACATGAGTTGAGGGAGGAGGGTGTCGCGGAGGGTCGCGAGGGTCTGGGACTCATTCAGAGCCTGGTCAGCCCGCGCTTCGAGGGAGTCAAGCCTGGGGCGAAGCTCACGTTGCCGCTCCTTGCTAGGGAGAGGGATTTCCAGCTCACCCAACTGAGTGCGTCGTAGCTCCGTCTGCCCGGTGCTGCCCTCGCCCATCGCCTCGATCTCGGGCTGTGCGCGAAGCATGGCGAAGCCTGCGCATACGGGGTCCACCTGAGCTTCGTCAAACCTCACGATGGTGATGTGCGAGTCGACCGTCGCAGCCTCGTCGGAGCTCCAACGCGCGACTCGTCCAAGCGTGCCGACACCGGTTGAATTCACCAAGACATCATTTCTCAGCAGCAGCTTCGGAGCTTTGGCCTTCTCTCGAAGCGTGCGACGTGCGGGAGCAGTGCTCACACGGCCGCCTCGGATGCACTTCTGGTTCAGGACCAACAGGTCATCCAGCGATTCAGAGTACTTCGGCGCTATGCCTCGTGTGAGAACGCACGACACTGATTTGACATTGGCCTCTACGCCCGCACCCTCCGCCACCGCTTGAGCGAAAAACGCGTGGCCAAGTTCACGCAAGGTATTCGCGATGCGCTCGTTGACGGCAATCTTGTCATCCAGCACGCCGAGCACACTGACGACGGCTTCCCGCTCTCCTCGCGGAGGTAGCGGCACCGGAAGTTGACGCACATCCTTCAGGTTTAGCGTGGCTTGGACTGTTGTGTTGAGATGCTCCCGCATATACTGCTGCGCATCTTCGGATTCAAGGAAGTACTGCAGCCAACGGGGCGAAATTTCCGAGCTCGGCCGCAGCACCCCAATAGCTCTGGCTACATTCCACCCGGCAAGCTCAGGGGAGACTACCGCTACCTGCCCCGTGGAACCAACCAACGTCAGAAGGATTTCTCCGCCCTGAAGACGTGTCCGCGTGTACTTGGACTCGATTTCAGGCGACACCCGAAGCGGCTCTCGATCGTCCACCTTCCCGTTACGCACGTCTTTGACGCGCACGATGGGAACACCAGCCGCTTGGTTCGATCCGGGTTGCACAATTCCGTATGAAATCGTGCTGCTCAATAGCGCCTCAAGCGGCACCTTCTTCCACTCAGACACCGATCCTCCCCAACTGCACCCGCACCATCTTCTCCAGCTCAGCCGACTTGTCGAACAGCTCGAACAGCTCCTCCGTCAGCTTGCTGATCCGCTCGGCAACTGCCTCCGGGTCCTCTTCCTCCGCCTCGACGGCCCCCACGTACCGTCCCGGCGTCAGTACGTACCCCTGTTCCCGTACCTTCGCAAGGTCCGCCGAGTGGCAGAAGCCGGGCTCGTCCTCGTACGTCAGCCCCGCCTCCCGCGCCGACGCCGTGCCCCGCCACGCGTGATACGTGTCGGCGATCCTCCTGAGGTCGGCCTCCAGCAGGATGCGTTCCGTCCGGTCGGCCATCTCGCCCATCCCTCGGGCGTCGATGAACAGGATCTCGCCGCGTCGGTCGTCCAACCGCCGAACACCCTGCGGCGACTTGTCCTTGGACAGGAACCAGAGGCACGCCGGGATCTGCGTCGTGCGGAAGAGCTGCGACGGCAGCGCGACCATGCACGCCACCAGGTCGGACTCGATCAAGGCCTGCCTGATCTCGCCCTCCCCGCTGGACTGGGAGCTCATCGAGCCGTTCGCCAGGACGATGCCGGCCGTTCCCTTCTCCCCCAGCTTGGAGATCATGTGCTGGAGCCAGGCGTAGTTGGCGTTGTTCTTCGGGGGGACCCCGTACTTCCAGCGCGGGTCGGTCTCGTCCCGCGCCCAGTCCTTGATGTTGAAGGGCGGGTTGGCCATCACGAAGTCGGCCTTGAGGTCCGCGTGCTTGTCGTCGGCGAAGGTGTCCCCCCAACGGGCGGCGAGGTTGCCGTCGATGCCGTGGATGGCCAGGTTCATCTTGGCCAGCCGCCAGGTGCGCTCGTTCAACTCTTGGCCGTAGACCGCGATGTCGGCCTTGTGGAGCCGGCCCCGGTGCGCCTGAATGAACTTGCTGGCCTGTACGAACATGCCGCCCGAGCCGCACGCCGGGTCGTACACCCGCCCCTCGTACGGCTCCAGGATCTCCACGATCAGCCGGACGACGGAACTCGGCGTGTAGAACTCGCCGCCCCGCTTGCCCTCGGCACGAGCGAAGTTGCCGAGGAAGTACTCGTACACCTCGCCGAGCAGGTCCTGGGCCGGCTTGTCCTCGCTGCCGCCGAAGCGGGCGTCGCTGATCAGGTCGACGAGTTCGCCAAGACGCTTCTGGTCGACGCGGTCCTGGTTGAAGATCTTGGGGAGGACGCCGGTGAGGGAGGCGTTCTCCCGCATGATCGCGTCCATCGCCTCGTCCAGGAGCTTGCCGACGCCCTGGGCCTTGGCGTGGGTGGCGATCCAGGACCAGCGGGCGGTCTCGGGGACCCAGAAGACGTGGGCGCCGGTGTACTCGTCGCGGTCCTCCAGGAAGTCGTCGAGGCGTTCCTCGGAGATGCCGTCCTCGACCAGTTCCTTGGCCAGTTCGGTGCGGCGCTCGTCGAAGGCGTCCGAGACGTACTTCAGGAAGATCAGGCCGAGGACGAACTCCTTGTACTGGGCGGCGTCGATGGAGCCGCGCAGCTTGTCGGCCGCCTTCCAGAGGATGTCCTGGATCTCCTTGGCGGTGGAGGCGCTGAACAGCTCCGCCTGGTCGGCGGGCTTCTTCTTGCCTGGAGGCATCGGGTGGGCCGTCTCCTTCAGTGGGTGCCGCAACCGTCGTCGGTGCCGGTGTGCGGGTGCGAGTGCGGGACGTGCTGGATGGTGAGCGTGCCGTCGGCCATGCCGGCCGCCATCACACGGGTCAGGTCGTCGAGGGCGGCGGTCTGCTCACGCAGCAGCGCCGCCCGGCCCTCGATCTCGGCGAGGACGGTCTCGTAGAGATCGGCCTCGGCGCGGCTCAGGTCGGGGATGACGAGGTCCTCGATACGGCGGGAGGCGCGCACGGCGCCGCTGGTGCGGGCGTGCTCGGCGGCGGCCGCGCGCAGCAGCGCGGCAAGCACCCGGGGCCGTACGGGTGGGTCGGCGTCGGGGTGGACGCGCAGGATGCGTGCCGGAGCGGCGACCAGGGAGATGCCCTCCGTGTCGACGTGCACGCCGAAATGCGGGTGCGCGGTGACGACGAGGTCGCCGGGTTCGGTGAACTGGGCGTGTTCGTAGGCGGTGAGGAGGATGCCCCGGTCGATGCGACGGCCGCCGACGCGGGCCGTACCGAGGATTTCCTCGGGAGTGAGGACCGGATAGTGGCCCTCGGGGGTGAGGTGTTCGGGGGCGAAACGGTGACCGGGGCGACGGCGCAGTCGGCGGGTGCGCAGGAGCCGGGCGACGGTGGTACGGCGCACCGGCTGGTTCTCGGGGCGCGGTTCGGCCTGGGCGTTCAGCCGGAGTTCGTGGGTGCGGGAGCGCTCGTGGAGGTCGTTCAGGCGGCGCTCCAAGTCGGCGATGATCGCTGGGCGTTCGACGACCGTGCGGGTGTGGCGGGAGGCGAGTGTGCGGTGCTGCGGGGTGAAGGGGGCACCGGGACGGTCGTCGAGGGCGGCACCGAGGACGACGGCGGCATGGCGCGGTTCGTGGCGCTGGTCGGGGGTCCAGCGAGAGGCGCGCCAGATGGCGATGTCCTCGGCAAGGGTGTCGAGGACGGGCTCGGTGAGCGGCTGGGCGGAGTAGTCGGCGAGGAGGACGAGGCCGGTGCGCTGCTCCTCGGGGACGCGGGCCAGGATCCAGGCCGCTGTGCGGTAGCCGGGGCGGTAGGCGTAGGCGCCGTCGGGGAGGCTGATCGCGGCCTTGAGCAGGCCGGGCTTCAGGAAGGAGCGGCGCAGGCGGTCGGCGTCGCCGTGCGCGGCGAGTGGGCCGGTGAGGATGTCGGCGGGGCCGAGGACGACGGCGGTGGAACCGGTGTCGAGGTGGTCGGAGAGGGCGGCGACCCGGTTCAGGACGGTCTTCGGGTCGCGGGTCTCGGCGGCCTCGTAGGGCAGGGCGCAGACGATGAGGTCCGGGGAGCCCCATTCCTCCTCGTCGGCGGAGAATTCCTCGCCGTGGGCGACGTCGAGCCGGAACTCGTACACCCCGCGCACCAGCATCCGTCGGCGGACGAGACGTACGCGAACCGGGTCGGGGTCGGCGGCGAGGTAGCTGTGTCCGGAGTCCTCGGCGGCGTGGTCGTGGAGAGCGGCCAGAAGATCGCCGGTGCGTGCGTGTGGGACGGCGATCACCGAGCCCTCGTCGAGAGTGTCGATGCCGGAGAGGGCGGTGAGGGCACGGACCACGGCCGGGGTGGGCTGGTCGGCGGCCAGGTCGCGGGAGCCGAGGCGGTGGCGGGCCTGGAGGATCCAGTCGAAGGCCTCTGCGGGGTTGTAGGCGGCTTCGATGAGTTCGTCGGCGAGCTCGGCGAGGGCCGGGCCGGTGCGGTCCGGGTCGGGCAGAGCCCGCAGTTCGGAGAGGAGGAAGCGGTCTTCGGGGTCGAGATCGGCGGCCTTCTCCAGGAGCGTGTCCCAGGGGCTGCCGTCGGCGACGGGGGCGTCGAGCTGCTGGTGCAGGCAGACCAGGGAGGTCAGCGCGCCGATCAGGGCGGACGCCGACAGGGACGGGGTGCGCCAGGCGGCCAGGGTGTGCAGGGCGACCTCGGCGCGGAGTCGGCGGGGGTCGGTGTTGCCGCGGCGGGTCGAGGCGAGCCAGTCGATGATGGCGCGGGCGTCGAACAGAGGGCGACCGTCCTCGTGGGCGACGGGAGCCGGGAAGTCGGGGTAGCGGCGGGCCCAGGTGGTGGGAACCGGGCGCTTGACCTGGGCGAGGGCGGCGATCTCGGCGTATGTGATCCGCCAGGCCGGCGTTTCGGGCAGGATGAAGGGGGGCGTCTTCGGAGCCGTATGCATCGCCATCGGACTGTTCCCCCTCCCCTTGGGCCGTTGAGGCCGACGTAATCGCCTCCGCGCCTCGCGGTCCGCCCCTCTTCAGCCGGGCGGGTCAGAAATCTACAGGTAGCTCAGAAGGTACGGCACAACTCGCCTGATAATACGGGTTATCAAAGATCTAAAGCCTCACGCACCGGAACGGCAGGCACCTTGTGATGGCCAAGTGCCACGACACCGACCGGAGGACCACCGCGATGAGTCACACGCCCCCGATGCCGCACAGCAGCCCGCAGCCCTCCGGCCCCGGCGGTGCACCGAGCTGGGGCGCCGTGCCGCCGGTCCCGCCGCCCGGCGGCCGACAGGCGCCGATGGGGCAGCCGATGACGCCGAAGCCGTCGCGCCGCAAGGCATGGCTCACCCACGGCGCGACCGCGTTCGTCGCGCTCATGGTCGGCACCGGCATCGGCAACAGCGGGGACTCCGGCAGCACCGACAACTCCGCCGCTCCCGCCCCGGCCGTCACCGTCACCAAAACCGCGGCCGCTGAGCGGGGCGAGCCGAAGCCGGCCGTCACGGTCACCCAGAAGGTCACGGTCACGCCGAAGCCGGCCAAGAAGCCCGGACCGGCCACCGCGGTCGGGGGCGAGGGCCAGTACCTCGTCGGCGAGGACATGCAGGCCGGCACCTACAAGACCGCCGGGCCCGACGAGGGCAGCTTCATCAAGAACTGCTACTGGGCACGCACCAAGGACGCCTCCGGGGAGTTCGGCGCCATCATCGCCAACGAAAACCTCAAGGGTCAGGGCCGCGTGACGGTCAACAAGGGCGAGTACTTCGAGAGCAAGGGCTGCCAGAAGTGGACCAAGGTCGGCTGACCGGCCTCCGCATACGCCGCCGCGCTCGTGGGGGGACGCGGCGGACCCGGGGGCGGCCCGGCTGAGACCGGGCCGCCCTGCCTCCGAGCGCCGACCAGGGAGTGGCGTGGCTGGGACAGAGCCCCGCGTCGACCTCCCTCACCCCACACCGCCGTCTTTCGCACCCGCGTACCGAGAGGAAGTTCCGCGATGTCCGTCCCGGAGCAGCAGCCGCACACCCCTCCCCAGGCCACCGCCCCGGAGGCGCCCCAGCGGGCGGCCGGCAACGCGACCTCCGTGTCCGCCGGGCCGATACCTGCCATGCCCGACCATCCGCCGGCTACGCCCGCCTCCCGCTGGTCGCGGCTGTCGCGCAGCACGGTCCTCGCGATCGGCGCAGGCCTCGGGGCCGCCGTGGTGGGAGCGTGCTGGGCGGGAGTGTCGTTGGCCGGTGGCGACGAGACCAACGCGCCCGAAGCCGGCGCGACCGGCTCCCCCTCCGCAATCGCCGAGCAGGCCGAGGATACGAAGACGCCGTTCAGCACCGATGGGACACTCACCGTCGCCGGGGTCGGCGCGGGTCTCGACTCCGGCGAGCTGTGCTCGGGAACGGGCGGCTACTCCGATATCGATTTCGGCACCCAGGTCACCATCACCGACGCCGCCGGAACCCTCGTCGCCGTGGGGAGCCTGGGCCTCGGCCAGAAGACGGAGCAGGGCTGTGAGTTCCCCTTCACGGTCGACGACATCACGCCGGGCTCGAAGTTCTACACCGTAGAGGTCTCCCACCGCGGCGGCCTCACCAAGGCCGAGGGCGAACTGCGCGAAGGCGGCCTGGCGTTCACCCTCGGCGGCTGAGCCCGCCCAGCCGTCACTCCGGAACTGGTCAGTCCGCGGTCACCGGCAGCACGTCCGGGGACAGTGCCGCCGCCCGGGCCGAGGCGGCTGTCATGCGGCGGCGGTGGTGGCGGCGGCACAGGACCTCGTAGCCGATCTCGTCCATGGAACGGGTCACGTCGCCGACGAACACCTGGGCGCCCTCGACGACCATGACGCCGCCCACGGTACGGGCGTTGTGGGTGGCGCGGGCGCCGCACCAGCACAGGGCCTCGACCTGGAGGACCTCGACGCGGTCGGCCAGTTCGACCAGGCGCTGGGAGCCGGGGAACAGCTTGGAGCGGAAGTCCGTCGTGATGCCGAAGGCGTAGACGTCCATCTCCAGGTCGTCGACCACGCGCGCGAGCTGGTCGATCTGCTCGGGCGCGAGGAACTGCGCCTCGTCCGCGATCACGTAGTCGGCGCGGCGGCCCTGCGAGAGGTGGTCGACGATGTAGGCGTACAGGTCCACGCCGTCCTCGACCTCCACCGCGTCCGTCACGAGACCGAGGCGTGAGGACAGCTTGCCCTCGCCGGCCCGGTCGTCACGGGTGAAGATCATGCCCACCAGTCCGCGCGCGGAGCGGTTGTGCTCGATCTGGAGAGCCAGTGTCGACTTCCCGCAGTCCATGGTTCCGGAGAAGAACACCAGCTCTGGCATGAGCAGTTGGGCACCTTTCGGCGAGTTTCGGCGAGTGGGGAGGACGGTGGTGTACGGCGAGTGGGCGGGGAGGGGCCTCAGGAGCGTACTTCCAGCAGGGGGACCAGCTGCTCGGCAGGGGTCATCGAACCGTGGTTGCCCACCATCAGCGACTCCTTCGGCTCCTGCTCGGAGGCGATGAGCAGGACGTCGTCGTGCGCGGCGGCGATCACATCGCCGATCCGCGCGTACACCCGCTCGTCGACGCGCGGCCCGAACCAGCCCGCCGCGATCGCCTCGTCCCGGGAGGCGACCCAGAACTGCTCGCCGAGCACCTCGCGCCAGCAGGTGAGCACGTCGCCCTCGGCGCCCGGCACCGCGTACACGTGCCGTGCGCGTCCCTCGCCGCCGAGCAGGGCGACGCCCGCGCGCAGCTCCCAGTCCTCGTCGAAGTCGATGCGGTGCTGCTCGTCGAACGGGATGTCGACCATGCCGTGGTCGGCGGTGACGTAGAGCGCGCTGCGCGGCGGGAGCTGCTCGGCCAGGCGCTGGACCAGCCGGTCGACGTGCATGAGCTGTCCGCGCCAGGTGTCGGAGTCGACGCCGTAGCGGTGACCTGCGCCGTCGAGTTCCGAGTAGTACGTGTAGACCAGAGCCCGGTCGGCGGCGGCGAGCTGCTCGGCCGCGACGTCCATGCGCTCCTCCCCGGTCAGCCGTCCCAGGAACGTGCCGCCGCTGAGTGCGACCTTGGTCAGCGGGGTGTTCTGGAAGGTCGGGGAGGACACCTGGGCGGCGTGCACACCCGCCTGCTGGGCGAGCTGGAAGACCGTGGGGTGGGGCTGCCAGGCCCGCGGATCGGAGTACGGCTGCCAGCGGAGCTGGTTCATCAGCGCGCCGGTGGCCGGGTTGCGCACGGTGTAGCCGGGCAGGCCGTGCGCGCCCGGGGGCAGGCCGGTGCCGACGGAGGCGAGCGAGGTCGCCGTGGTCGCCGGGTATCCGGCGGTGATCGGGCGGCCGGTGCCGCCGCGAGAGCTGCCGAGCAGGGAGTTCAGGTAGGGCGCGTCCGCGGGGTGTGCCTTCAGCTGCTCCCAGCCGAGGCCGTCGATCAAAAAGACGCAGGCTCGGTCGACGGGGGCCAGCTCGTCGATCGCGGCCGTCATCCGCTCAACGCCCATGCCGGCGGCCAGCGTGGGCAGCAGGTCGGCGAGCGAGCCGGTGCCGTACGCGGGGGCGGGGGCGGACTCGACGGCCAGCGGCTCGGGGTGGTCCCAGGCGGTGGCGTCGTCGGGGAAGAAGGGGCGGGTCATCAGCGGGTCGGGTCCGCGGTGGCCTCGGAGATGGCCTGGGCGAAGGCGAGGGCCTGCCGGACCGTCTCGGGGCCGTCGCCGGCCTCGCTGACGCGCAGGCTGAGGTCGTCCGCCGTCGAGTTGCCCGTGTAGCCGTGGTCGGCCTCGCAGTTGGGGTCGCCGCAGGCGGCGGGCTCCAGGTCGATCCGGGACACGGCGCCCCAGCCGATGGTCAGCACGACCTCGCGCGGCAGCGTGCCCGGCGTGTACTGCTCGGGGTTGGCGACCACGCGGCTGACCACGACCGACGAGATCCGGTCGAGCTTGACCGACTCCGTGGACGTGGTGGCGTACGGCGTCGGGGAGGTGCTGTCGGCGGCCTGCTCGTCGGTGTGGCTGACGATGAAGCGGTTGCCGGTGAGGACGAGCACCGTCACGTGCCGCCGCACCTCGTTCTGGTCGAACGTGGTCTCCTGGTGGACCAGGTACGACCGGATGGGCTCCCCGCCCACGGCGGCCTCCACCGCCTCGGCCACGAGAGCCGGGTAGTAGCCGCTGCGTTCGATCGCCGAACGCAGCCCCTGGGTCGTCGTACTGGTCTTGGCCATGCCGTCCATCCTACGGGGGCGCACTGACTGCGAGGCACCGCCGCGGAGCGAGGAGCACCGGTCAGTACACCGGGAGCGTGCGCGGGCCCAGGTCGTCGCGGGCGGGCGGGGGTGCCAGGCGCACGGAGGCGTCGAGGACGGTCAGCCCGCGCGGGGCGACGACGACCGGTTCCAGGGTGACGGCGACGACCTCCGGGTGGTCGTGGACCAGCCGTGACACGCGCAGCAGCAGCTCCTGCAGGGCGGGGGTGTCGACCGGGGCGGAGCCGCGCCAGCCGAACAGCAGGGGCGCCGTGCGGATGGAGCGGATCAGGGAGGTGGCCTCGCGGTCGGTGACCGGGATCAGCCGGTGCGCCATGTCGCCGAGCAGCTGGGAGGCGACACCGGCGAGCCCGAAGGAGAGCACGGCGCCGGCCGCCGGGTCGATGACCGCGCGCACGACGGTGTCGACGCCTCGGGGTGCCATCGCCTGCACCACCGGCCGCACCTCCTCGGGCTTGCCGAAGAGGTCGGTCAACTCGGCGTAGGACCAGCGGAGTTGCTCCTCGTCGGTGAGGTCGAGGCGCACGCCGCCGAGGTCGGCGCGGTGCCGCAGGTGGGGGGCGGTGGCCTTCAGGGCGACGGGGTAGCCGAGGGCGCGGGCGGCTTCGGCGGCGGCGTCGGGGGTGGGCGCGGGCAGGGCCCGGCGCACGTGGATGCCGTACCGGCCGAGCAGCTCGCAGGTCTTCTCCGTGCCGAGCGTGAGGCCCTGCCCGCGCTCCAGCATCCCGCCGATGAACGCGGCGGCGCCTTTCTCGTCGATGTCCTCGTACTCCGGCACCCTGCCGGGCTCCGCCGCCTCCCGCCGCCACTGCCCGTACCGGACCGCTTCGGCGAGCGCCCGCACGGCGCGCTCGGCTGCGGGATAGGCGGTGATCAGCCGCGGCCCCGCGGGGGCCGGCCCGGTGCTCGCACCGGCCGGCGCCACGGACCCGGGGCCCGTGCCCCCGGCCCCTTCGGGCGCGTGGGGGGCCGGTGGCCGGGGGCCGGAACCGGGCCGCGCGCTCGCGCCGGGAATTCGGTCCGAACCCGGCACGGCCTTCGGGCCGGTGCCCGTTTCTGGGTTCGGGTCGGCGGCCGAAAAGACCGGGCCGGACCGGTGGCCCGCCCCCGGCCGGAGGCCCTGGCCGACATGCGGTGCCGCGCCGGGCTCAGGGCCCGAGTCGGCCGGGGACGCCCCGCCCGGCTGAGGGTCCACGCCCGCCGCGGAGGCCGCACCCGGCTGAGGGTCCACGCCCGCCGGGAAGGCCGCACCCGGCTGAGGGACCGCACCCGCCGCGGACGCCCCGCCCGACTGAGGATCCGCACCCGCCGGGAAGGCCGCACCCGGCTGAGGGTCCGCGCCCGCCGGGAAGGCCGCACCCGGCTGAGGGACCGCACCCACCGCGGACGCCCCGCCCGCCGGGGAGGCCGCGCCCGCCTGGTGAACCGGACCCGACGGGGACGCCCCGCCCGCTGAGCGGTCCGGGCCCCCCGGGGAAGCCTGGGCCGACCCGGGTGCCGTGGGCGGCGGCAGCAGCGGGGTCGCCGGGGGCTGGGGGCCCGGGCCGGGGGGCGGGGCCGTGCTCGTGGCGGCGGAGAGGGCTTCCGCCAGGTCGCCGAACTCGACGTGGACGACCAGGACCGGCTTGCCGGGGACCTCCTGGGCGGCCGAGCGCAGCGCCTCGGCCAGGGCCGTGTCCGCCGCGGCCTCCTCCCCCACGGCCGGTATCAGCGTGACGACCACCGCGTCGGTGGCCTCGTCGGTGAGCGCCCGGGACAGCGCGACCCGGAAGTCCTCCGCCGAGGCCGCCGTCGTCAGGTCGCGCGGCGGCTGGGGGCGCAGGCCCTCCGCGAGACAGCGGTCGTAGGTCAGCACGCCCAGCGACTCGGAGTTGCCGAGGATCGCCACCCGCGGTCCCGGCGGCAGCGGCTGCCGGGCGAGCAGCAGTCCGGTGTCGACCAGTTCGGTGATGGTGTCGACCCGGATCACGCCGGCCTGCCGCAGCAGCGCGGACACCGTCGCGTGCGGCAGCCGCGTCGCCCGTACCGCGTGCCCCTGCGGGGCGGAGCCCGCGCTCTGCACCACGACCAGCGGCTTCACCGCCGCCGTACGCCGGGCCAGGCGGGTGAACTTGCGCGGGTTGCCGATGGACTCCAGGTACATCAGGGCGACGTCGGTGTCGGGGTCGTCGTACCAGAACTGCATGACGTCGTTGCCGGAGACGTCCGCCCTGTTGCCGGCCGACACGAAGGTCGACACGCCCGTGACCCCGGTGACCCCGCCGCCGCGCCGGTGCAGCCGGGACAGCAGCGCGATGCCGATGGCCCCGGACTGGGCGAAAAGCCCGATGCGGCCGGGCCGGGGCAGCTCGGGGGCGAGGGAGGCGTTGAGCCGGACGTCCGGCGAGGTGTTGATGATGCCGAAGGTGTTGGGCCCGATGATCCGCATGCCGTACGAGCGCGCCTGCCGCACGAGCGCGCGCTGCCTCTCGCGTCCCTCGGGGCCGCTCTCCGCGTAGCCCGCGGAGATCACGACGAGCCCCTGCACCCCGTGCTCCCCGCACTCGGCGACGGCGTCCGGGACGTGTTCGGCCGGCACGGCGACGACGGCGAGGTCCACGGGACCGTCGATGTCGCGCACCGAGCGGTGGGCGGGCACCCCGTCGATCTCCCGGCGGTCCTCGCCGAAGGCCCGGTTCACGGCGTGGAGCCGCCCCGTGAACCCTGCGTCGCGGATGTGGTCGAGGATGCCGCGGCCCACGCCCCCGCGCGTGCGGCCCACTCCGACGACGGCGACCGAGCCGGGCACCAGGAGCCGCCGTACCGACCGCGCCTCGGCCCGCTGCTCCCGTGCGTGCTGCACGGCCAGCGAGCGGTCGGTGGGCTCGATGCCGAACTCCAGGTGTACGACGCCGTCCTCGAAACTGCGCTTCTGGGTGTACCCGGCGTCCGTGAACACCTTGATCATCTTGGTGTTGGCCGGCAGCACCTCGGCGGTGAATCGGCGGATGCCGCGCTCCCGGGCGACGGCGGCGATGTGCTCCAGGAGCGCGGAGGCGACGCCCCGGCCCTGGTGGGCGTCCTGTACGAGGAAGGCGACCTCGGCCTCGTCGGAGGGCGCCGAGGCGGGCATGCCGTCCGCGCCGATGCGGTCGTAGCGTACGGTGGCGATGAACTCGCCGCCGACCGTGGCCGCGAGTCCCACCCGATCCACGAAGTCGTGGTGCGTGAAGCGGTGGACGTCCTTCGCGGAGAGCCGCGGGTAGGGCGCGAAGAAGCGGTAGTACTTGGACTCGTCCGACACCTGCTCGTAGAAGCTGACCAGACGGCCGGCGTCATCGGCGGTGATGGGGCGGATCCGTGCGGTGCCGCCGTCGCGCAGTACCACGTCGGCCTCCCAGTGGGCGGGGTACTCGTGCCGGTCCGGCGAGGTCTGCATGGGGCCCAGCGTACGGCTCGCGTCCCACAGCGGCGCGAGGCAGTCTGTGGAGGACACACATCGGACCGAGGCCGCGGTCCGGCGCCACCCGGAGCGGCGCACACGCCCGCTCCGTGCTCGCACCACGTGTGGAAAACTGGTCTAGACAACCCTGATCACCTGAAGGGCAGCAACACATGGCTGAGCGCCGCGTCAACGTCGGCTGGGCCGAGGGTCTCCACGCCCGCCCCGCTTCCATCTTCGTCCGGGCCGCCACGGCCGCAGGCATCCCGGTGACGATCGCCAAGGCCGACGGGACGCCCGTCAACGCGGCCTCCATGCTGGCCGTGCTCGGCCTCGGCGCCGAGGGCGGCGAGGAGGTCGTCCTGGCCTCCGACGCCGACGGCGCGGACGCCGCGCTCGACCGGCTGGCCAAGCTGGTCGCCGAGGGGCTCGAGGAGCTTCCCGAGACGGTCTGACCGGCAGGAACGGTCCTGCGCCGAAGCCGTGCCGCCCGGACGGGTGGCACGGCTTCGGCGTGCCGGTGGCGGCCGCCGGGGAACGCCGGAGGCCCCGGCTCGGGAGCAGGGGCCTCGGGAGGGCCGGACGGTGCGCCGGGCGGCGGGTCAGACGTTGACGCCGTGCTTGCGGAGGTAGGCCACGGGGTCGACGTCGGAGCCGTAGTCCGGGGTCGTACGGGCCTCGAAGTGGAGGTGCGGTCCGGTGACGTTGCCGGTCGCGCCGGACAGGGCGATCCGCTGACCGGGGATCACGTGCTGGCCCACCGAGACCTGGATGGACGACAGGTGCCCGTACTGGGTGTACATGCCGTCGGCCATCCTGATCACGATCTGGTTCCCGTACGCCCCGCCCCAGCCGGCGTCGACGACGGTGCCGCTGCCGACCGCGTGGACGCCGGCGCCGCTCGCGGCGTGGAAGTCGACGCCGGTGTGGGTGCCGGAGGACCACAGGGAGCCGCCGGTCCGGTAGCCGGTCGACACGTAGGAGTCGGAGATCGGCGTGACGAAGGCGTTGAGGCGCTCACGCTCGGCCTCGCGGGCGGCGCGCGCCTTGGCCTCGCGCTCCTTCACCGCCTGCTCGGCGGCCTTCTTGCGCGCGGCCTTCTCGGCCTCCTTGCGCGCGGCGGCCCGGTGCTGGGCGACGGCCTGGGCGTCGATCTTCTCGGCGACGCTGTCGCCGATGGTGACGACCGGGGTGAGGCCGGTGTCCTCGGGGGCGGGAGCCTCCGCCGCGAGGGCCGGGGCGGCGAGGGTGCCGATGGCACCGGTGGTGGCCAGGGCCGCGACGCCCGCAGCGTGGGCGGTGGTGCGGTGCATCCGGCTCGGCCGCCGGTGCTTCCCGGCGGCGCGGGTGAACGCCATGGAGACGTGGGTCCTTTCCTTCCGTGTCGCCTACCGGGTTAGCTGACGGGTTCGGAGCGGGAAGGTCTCCTACGGCCCCCTACGCATCGCGCGCGGGTGTCCGATTCACCCCAGGGACGGTGGGTCCCCGGCTCCCCTGGCTCGCGCCGTACGGGGACTCGGCGATGACTGTCCGGTGCCGCGGACGCGGCGCACTGCCCGACGAACAGCCGGACCGACGCTAAGCGGGGCCGCTTTCAATTCCCAAACGGATCAGAAGTTTTGTAGCGCATACCACAGGGCGAAAGGCGCTCTCCCCATCAATTCGGACCACACTCGGACAACACAGGGCCCTGGTGACGCTTCGGTCACCAGGGCCCCACGCGCGTGTGTGCCGGTCGCCGCGCACGGCGGCGGCCGGGTGTACCCCTACTCGGCCTCGACGACGGTGACCCGGCCGACGCCCAGGGCCTCGACGGGCTCCTTGATCTGCGCCGCGTCACCGACGAGGACCGTCACGAGACGGTCCACCGGGAAGGCGTTGACGACGGCCGCGGTGGCCTCCACCGTGCCGGTGGCGGCGAGCTGCTGATAGAGCGTCGCCTGGTAGTCGTCGGGCAGGTGCTGCTCGACCTGGTCGGCCAGCGTGCCCGCCACGGCGGCGGCCGTCTCGTACTTCAGCGGGGCCACGCCGACGAGGTTCTGCACGGCGACGTCACGCTCGGCGTCGGTGAGGCCCTCGGCGGCGAGCTTGCGCAGCACCGTGAACAGGTCGTCCAGGGCCGGGCCGGTGTTCGGGGTGTCGACCGAGCCGCTGATGGCGAGCATCGCGGCGCCCGACCCGTCGGGGGCCGAGCGCATCACCTGGCCGAACGCCCGGACGCCGTAGGTGTAGCCCTTCTCCTCGCGCAGGACGCGGTCCAGGCGGGAGGTGAGGGTGCCGCCGAGGCAGTACGTGCCGAGCACCTGGGCGGGCCACACGCGGGCGTGCCGGTCGGGGCCGATGCGGCCGATGAGGAGCTGCGTCTGGACGGCGCCGGGCCGGTCCACGATGACGACGCGGCCGGTGTCGTCGGCGGTCACCGGCGGCACGGGCCGCGGCTTGGCGGGCGCGCCGGACCAGGCGCCCAGGGTCCGGCCCAGCAGCTCGTCGAGGTCGACTCCGGTGAGGTCGCCGACGACCACGGCGGTGGCCGTGGCCGGACGCACGTGCCGGTTGTAGAAGGCGCGGACGGCAGCCGAGTCGATGGCGCCGACCGTCTCCTCGGTGCCCTGGCGGGGACGCGACATGCGCGAGTCGGCCGGGAAGAGCTCCTTGGACAGCTCCTTGGCGGCGCGGCGGGCCGGGTTGGCCAGCTCGTGCGGGATCTCGTCGAGCCGGTTGCGCACCAGCCGCTCGACCTCGGAGTCGGCGAACGCGGGCGCCCTGAGGGCGTCGGACAGCAGGCCGAGCCCCTTGGCCAGACGCGAGGCCGGGACCTCCAGGCTCAGCCGTACGCCGGGGTGGTCGGCGTGCGCGTCGAGGGTGGCGCCCGCGCGCTCCAGCTCGGCGGCGAACTCCTCGGCGGAGTGCTTGTCGGTGCCCTCGGAGAAGGCCCGCGCCATGATCGTGGCCACGCCGTCCAGGTCGGCCGGCTCCGCCTCCAGGGGCGCGTCAAGCAGCACCTCCACGGCGACGACCTGCTGGCCGGGGCGGTGACAGCGCAACACCGTCAGGCCGTTGTCCAGGGTCCCGCGCTCGGGGGCGGGGAACGCCCACGGCCTGGCCGCGCCGGCCCGGGGCTGGGGGTGGAACTCCATCGTGGCGAGCTCGGTCACTTCGCCGCCTCCTCGGTCTCGTCGGTGGCCGCGGCGTCCGCGTCCTGGGCGTCGTCCTGCGCAGCGGCGGCGGTCGGCTCGTAGACGAGCACCGCGCGGTTGTCGGGACGCAGGCGGGACTTGGCGACCTCCTGGACCTCCTCGGGCGTCACCTCCAGGACCCGGGCGACGGCGGTCAGGGCCAGCTGCGGGTCGCCGAACAGGACGGCGTAGCGGCACAGTTCGTCGGCGCGGCCGGCGACGGTGCCGAGACGGTCCAGCCACTCGCGCTCCAGCTGGGCCTGGGCGCGCTCCATCTCCTCGGCCGTCGGACCCTGTTCGGCGAACCGGGCGAGCTCCTCGTCGATCGCCGACTCGATGACCGGGACCTCGACGTCGCCGGAGGTCTTGACGTCCAGCCAGCCGAGGGAGGGCGCGCCGGACAGCCGCAGCAGGCCGAAACCGGCCGCGACAGCCGTACGGTCGCGGCGCACCAGCCGGTTGTAGAGCCGCGAGGACTCGCCGCCGCCGAGGATGGTGAGCGCCAGGTCGGCCGCGTCGCACGCGCGCGTGCCGTCGTGCGGGAGCCGGTAGGCGGCCATCAGTGCGCGGGCCGGGACCTCCTCCTCGACGACCTCGCGCAGCTGCCCGCCGATGACGTCGGGCAGGGAGCCGTCGCGGGGCTCGGGCTTGCCGTCGTGGGACGCGATGGAGCCGAAGTACTTCTCGATCCAGGCGAGCGTCTGCTCCGGGTCGATGTCACCGACGACCGACAGGACGGCGTTGTTCGGGGCGTAGTACGTGCGGAAGAACGCGCGCGCGTCCTCCAGGGTGGCCGCGTCGAGGTCCGCCATGGATCCGATCGGCGTGTGGTGGTACGGGTGGCCCTCCGGGTAGGCGAGGGCGGTCAGCCGCTCGAAGGCGGTGCCGTAGGGGACGTTGTCGTAGCGCTGGCGGCGCTCGTTCTTGACGACGTCCCGCTGGTTCTCCATGGACTCGTCGTCCAGCGCCGCGAGCAGCGAGCCCATGCGGTCGGCCTCCAGCCAGAGGGCGAGCTCCAGCTGGTGGGTGGGCATGGTCTCGAAGTAGTTGGTGCGCTCGAAGCTGGTGGTGCCGTTGAGCGAGCCGCCCGCGCCCTGCACCAGTTCGAAGTGGCCGTTGCCCTTGACCTGGGCGGAGCCCTGGAACATCAGGTGCTCGAAAAGGTGAGCCAGGCCGGTGCGTCCCTTGACCTCGTGGCGCGAGCCGACGTCGTACCAGAGGCACACCGCCGCGACCGGGGTCAGGTGGTCCTCGGAGAGCACCACGCGCAGGCCGTTGGCCAGGCGGTGCTCGGTCGCTGTCAGGCCGCCGGAGCCTGCCTCGGCTGCGGCCGTGTGACCCATGGGCATGTACGTCCCTTCGATCGCGATGGCGGTTCGCGAACCGCCCTTTTCCTGCCGGTCCTGCCACTGTATGCAAGCGTGCGGACCCGTGGCGAAGTTCCCGCGGTCCGTACGCCGAGAGCGAGACGGAAAGCCGTGCGTCACGGCGGCACCGCGGAACAGGACGTCCCCGCAGTTCGCACCGGCACCAGAGGCACCACCGCCACCAGCGGTCACGGGACGGCGGAGGTCCCCGGAGGCGGGACGAGAGGGCGGAACGTGCCCTGTGGGGACGGGGCGTGGTCCGGGTTGTCAGCCGCGCGGTCCACAATGGTCCGCGTCAGATCCCGTCCACGCTTCAGCAAGGAGCCGGCAGCGATGGCCCGCCGCAGCACGAAGACCCCGCCGCCCGACGACTCGTACGAGGAGAGGATCCTCGACATCGACGTCGTCGACGAGATGCAGGGCTCCTTCCTCGAGTACGCGTACTCGGTCATCTACTCCCGCGCGCTGCCGGACGCCCGGGACGGACTCAAGCCGGTGCACCGCCGCATCGTCTACCAGATGAACGAGATGGGGCTGCGCCCCGACCGCGGCTACGTGAAGTGCGCCCGCGTCGTCGGCGAGGTCATGGGCAAGCTGCACCCGCACGGCGACGCGTCGATCTACGACGCCCTGGTGCGCCTGACCCAGCCCTTCTCGATGCGTGTCCCGCTCGTCGACGGCCACGGCAACTTCGGCTCGCTGGGCAACGACGACCCTCCGGCCGCCATGCGGTACACCGAGTGCCGGATGGCCGAGGCCACGAGCCTGATGACGGAGTCCATCGACGAGGACACCGTCGACTTCGCCCCCAACTACGACGGCCAGGAGCAGGAGCCGGTGGCCCTGCCGGCCGCCTTCCCGAACCTGCTGGTGAACGGCGCCTCCGGCATCGCCGTCGGCATGGCCACGAACATGCCCCCGCACAACCTCAACGAGGTCATCGCGGCCGCCCGCCACCTCATCCGCCACCCGAACGCGGACCTGGACGCCCTGATGCGCCACGTCCCGGGCCCTGACCTGCCCACCGGCGGCCGGATCGTCGGCCTGTCCGGGATCAGGGACGCCTACGAGAGCGGCCGCGGCACCTTCAAGATCCGCGCGACGGTGTCGGTGGAGACCGTGACGGCGCGCCGCAAGGGGCTGGTCGTCACCGAGCTGCCCTTCGCCGTGGGCCCGGAGAAGGTGATCGCCAAGATCAAGGACCTGGTCGGCTCGAAGAAGATCCAGGGCATCGCCGACGTCAAGGACCTCACCGACCGCGAGCACGGACTGCGCCTGGTCATCGAGATCAAGAACGGCTTCGTGCCCGAGGCCGTCCTTGAGCAGCTCTACAAGCTGACGCCGATGGAGGAGTCCTTCGGCATCAACAACGTCGCCCTGGTCGACGGCCAGCCCCTCACGCTCGGTCTGAAGGAGCTGCTGGAGGTCTACCTCGACCACCGCTTCGACGTCGTACGGCGCCGCAGCGAGTACCGCCGGCGCAAGCGGCGCGACCGGCTGCACCTGGTGGAGGGCCTGCTCACCGCGCTGGTGGACATCGACGAGGTCATCCGTCTGATCCGCTCCAGCGAGAACTCCGCGCAGGCCAAGGAGCGCCTGATGCGGCGCTTCTCGCTGAGCGAGGTCCAGACCCAGTACATCCTCGACACCCCGCTGCGCCGGCTGACCAAGTACGACCGCATCGAGCTGGAGGCGGAGAAGGACAAGCTCGTCGCGGAGATCGAGGAACTGACCCGGATCCTGGAGTCCGACGCGGAGCTGCGCAAGCTGGTCTCGGCCGAACTGGCCGCGGTCGCCAAGAAGTTCGGCACTCCCCGGCGCACCATGCTGCTGGAGGCGAGCAACGTTCCGGCCGCCGTGGTGCCGTTGCAGGTGGCGGACGACCCGTGCCGCGTCCTGCTGTCCTCGACGGGTCTGATGGCCCGCACGGCGAACGGCGAACCGTTCGCGCAGGGCACGGGCGGCAAGCGGCAGAAGCACGACGTGATCGTCTCGGCGGTCCCGGCGACCGCCCGGGGCGAGGTGGGCGTGGTGACGTCGGCGGGCCGTCTGCTCCGCGTGAACGTCGTCGACCTGCCCCAGCTGCCGGAGCAGACGTCGGCTCCGAACCTCGCGGGCGGAGCGCCGCTGGCGGAGTTCGTCTCGCTCGAGGACGACGAGACCGTGGTCTGCCTGACCACCCTGGACGAGTCGTCGCCGGGCCTGGCGCTCGGCACCGAGCAGGGCGTCGTCAAGCGGGTCGTGCCCGACTACCCCTCCAACAAGGAGGAGTTGGAGGTCATCACGCTCAAGGAGGGTGACCGCATCGTCGGCGCGGTCGAGCTGCGCACCGGTGAGGAGGACCTGGTCTTCATCACGGACGACGCCCAGCTCCTGCGCTACCAGGCCTCCCAGGTGCGCCCGCAGGGCCGCCCGGCCGGCGGCATGGCCGGCATCAAGCTCACCGAGGGCGCCAAGGTCATCTCGTTCACGGCCGTCGACCCGGCCGCGGACGCGATCGTCCTCACCATCGCCGGCTCGCGCGGCTCGCTGGACGACTCCGTGCAGACGACGGGCAAGGTCACACCGATCGACCAGTACCCGCGCAAGGGCCGCGCCACCGGCGGCGTGCGCTGCCAGCGGTTCCTGAAGGGCGAGGACTGCCTGGCCTTCGCCTGGGCGGGACCCACCCCGGCTCTGGCCGCACAGAAGAACGGCAGCCCGGCCGAACTCCCGGAGCTCGACCCGCGCCGCGACGGCTCGGGCGTGTCGCTGCCGAAGACGGTGGCGGTGGTCGCGGGGCCCGTCTAGTGCTGCGACCGGAAAGGTTCACCGGCTCGCGACGCCCGGCACGGCACCTCGCCGCGTTGTCGCATCACCCGAGTACATCCAGTACACGGGCGATGCTCCGCCTTGCGATGCACCGCACCGGACGCCGCGAGCTTTCCGGCAAACCTTTCCGGTCACAGCACTAGGCCGGGGGGTCCGCCGGTGCCGGGTGCGTCCTACCCGGGGCCGGGGTCGGGTCCAGTTCCGGTCAGGACAGGTCCGGATCCGGCAGATCCGGGTCCGTTTGATCCGGGGCCTCGAGGTCGTGTCCCTCGGGGTCCCGTACGTAGCGCAGGACGCCCCACATGCCGTGCTCGTCGGCGTGCGGGGTGTCCTGCTCGCACGCCTCCAGCTCCTTGCCGAGGGCGCCCGCGTCGATGCCGGAGCCGATGAGCACGAGCTGGGTGAGACGGGGGTCGTCGCCGTCCGGCCAGGGCTCGGGGTAGAAGCGCAGGAAACGCCCGACCGCGTGCACGGCGTAGCGGTTGCGCACGTCGTGGCGGCCGAAGCCGACGTATCCCTTGATCCGGTAGAGCCCGTCGGGGCGGCTGTCCAGGAACCGCATCAGCCGGCGAGGATCGAGCGGCACGTCGGAGACGAAGGAGAGACTGTCGTAGCCGGCGTGCAGATGCCCGGCGTGGTGGTCGCCGTCCTCGTCCGCGCCGGACGGGTGCAGGTCGTCGAAGGAGAGCTGCCCGACCCGCTCCTCGCTCGGCCGGCAGTCGAAGAGGAACTCCGGGTCCACCCTGCCGTACGAGGCCGGAACGACGGCGGCCCCGTCGACCAGGGACCGTACGAGTGCGAGCACCTTCTCGCCGTCGGCGGCCCGGTCGGTCTTGTTGACGACGACGAGGTCGGCGAGCGCGAGATGCCGGTCGATCTCGGGATGCCGCGCACGGGTGTCGCCGAACTCGGCGGCGTCCACGACCTCGACGAGCCCGCCGTAGACGACCCGGGGGTTCTCGGAAGCCAGCACCATGCGGACGAGTTCCTGGGGTTCGGCGAGCCCGCTGGCCTCGATGACGACGACGTCGATGCCGGCGGCCGGGCTCGTCAACCGGTCGAGGTAGACGTCGAGTTCACTGGCGTCCACCGCACAGCACAGGCACCCGTTGCCGAGGGAGACGGTGGAGTCCCCGAGGGCTCCCGCGACCGCCATGGCGTCGATCTCGACGGCGCCGAAGTCGTTGACGATCGCGCCGATGCGGCTGCCGCCGCTGCGGTGCAGCAGGTGGTTGAGGAGCGTGGTCTTGCCCGAGCCCAGAAACCCGGCGAGCACCACGACCGGGATCTGCTCCGCGCTGCGGTTCGGACTCGGGTACCGGCTCGGCTGACTCACCGCGCGACCTCTCTCATGCCGACGCGTGCACCGGCTCACGGCCCTGCGCACGTACGAGGATGGAATGCCGACCAAGGATACGAGCCGTGCGCACGTCGGGGCGCTGCGCGAGCGCCCGGCGAAGATCACCCCTACGGCTGGCGTGGATCCGGTCCGAGTCAGGTTAGGCTCACCTGTGTGAGTACGTGCTCGACCGCCTCCCGGCAGCTCGACGAGCCGATGGCCGCCACCGCGGCCACGGCGACGACATGGCTGCTGCTGGAACAGCCCGGCCCCTGGGGTGCCAAGGCACTCACTTCGAGCCACCTGGACCCCGCGCTCGGACGTGCGCTGGATCGCGCGGCGCGGGGCACCGGCGTCCGGATCGCGCTCATCCGCCGTCCGGGGCGGCACGCCGACCGCCGCACCCAGTCCGTACGGCATGTGTACGCGGCCCATACGGTCCCCGGGAACGTATGGCTGCACAGCGCCATGACCGCCGACCCGGAACGCCTGCTGGCCCTCGACTTCGCCGCGCTGGGCATGGGCGACCACCACACCTTCGACGCCGCGCTCCACGGCGGGCCGCACACAGGTGATCCGCTCGCGCTGGTGTGCACCAACGGCAAGCGGGACCAGTGCTGCGCCCTGCTCGGCCGCCCCCTCGCGGCCGAACTCGCCGCCTCCGGGGTCCAGGACGTCTGGGAGGTCACGCACCTCGGCGGCCACCGTTTCTCGCCGACCGTGCTCGTGCTGCCGTTCGGATACGCCTACGGCCGGGCCGAGGCCCACGCCGTCAAGGAGATCCTGCACCGTGTGGGCGAGGGCCGGATGGTCCTCGAAGGCTGCCGGGGCCGCACGGCCTGGGAACGGCCCGGGCAGGCCGCGGAACTGGCGGTGCGGGAGACGGCGCGCGAGTACCGCGCGGACGCGCTGAGCGTCGTACGCACCGACGGATCGGCGCCGCGCTGGGAGGTCACCGTCGCCCACGCCGACGGGCGCCGGTGGCACGTGACCGTGTCGCAGGGAGCCGCCCTGCCGCCGCGCCCGGAAAGCTGCGGCGCGTCGGTGCTGGGCGGGCCCACACGCATGGACGTGACCACCGTCCGCGAGCTGGCGACCGCACCGCTGACGGCCTGACGGCCCACCCACCACGGGCTGCCCACCGCCGCCCCACGGACCGGGGCGACGGTACGGAGGCGGCACGGGACAACGGCGGCATCGCGCCGTCGCCGCGAGACAGCCGCGCGACGGCACGTCGGTGCGACGACTCGACGCGCGACGCGGCACCACGGCCGCACGACGGACCGGCGGCACCGCGGGGAAGCAACAGCACGGCACGGCTGCGGCGCGGGACAGCGCCAGGTGCGGCGCCGTGAGGCACCCGCGCGACGGCACGGCAGCAGATCAGCGCGACGACTCGACGCGGCACCGCGACCGCGCGACGGCACGGCGGACCGGCGGACCGGCGGACCGGCGGACCGGCAGCACAGCCTCGACACGGCGATCCGGCGACACGGCAGCGGCAGCGGCAGCGGCAGCGGCAGCGGCAGCAGCAGCAGCAGCACGGGACAGCGCCAACACGGCGGGACGGCGGCGCCGTGAGGCACCCGCGCGACGGCACGGCAGCAGATCAGCGCGCCGACTCGACGCGGCACCGCGACCGCAGGACGGAACGGCGGCCGCCCGGCGGAACGGCGTCAAGCCGGGGCAACGGCGCGGCTGGGCGACGGAGTCAGGCGGGACGGCCTCGCGGCGGTGGCGTGCGAGATGATCCGCGCCACACACCGGGAACAGCCCGGGAACGGCCCGGCGTCCCGACGTACTGTCATGGCCATGAGCGCCACTCCTCCCGCCCGCCGCCGGCGGCTGGGCCTGCCGCGACGTGTCTTCTCGCAGGTGCTGCTGATGCAGCTGGCGATCGCCGCGGGAGTCGCCGTGCTCGCGACCGGCCTGTTCCTCGCGCCGCTGAGCCACCAACTGGACGACCAGGCGATGCGCCGCGCCCTCGCCATCGCCGAGACCACCGCCGAGAACCGGCAGATCGCCCAGGACCTCCAGCACACCGTCCCGACCGTCGACGGCCCCGTGCAGCAGGAGGCGGAGCGGATCCGGAGGGCGACCGGCGCCGAGTACGTCGTCGTGATGGACAGACGGGGCATGCGCTGGTCGCACACGGATCCGAAGCAGATCGGCCGGCACGTGTCGACGAGTGCGAAGTCGGTCCTGGCCGGCCGGAAGGTCATGGAGATCGACACCGGCACGCTGGGCCGCTCGGCCCGCGGCAAGGTGCCCCTGTACGACGGCGGCCACCACATCGTGGGCGCGGTCTCGGTCGGCATCGCCTACGACAGCGTGCGCGGCAAGCTGATCGACGCCATTCCGGGCCTGCTCGCCTACGCCGGCGGCGCCCTGGCCGTGGGCGCGCTGGCGGCGTGGCTGGTCTCCCGGCGGGTCCAGCGGCAGACGAGGGACCTCGCCTTCTCGGACATCGCGGCCCTGCTCGCCGAACGCGAGGCCATGCTGCACGGCATCCGGGAGGGGGTCGTGGCCCTGGACCGCGGCGGGCGGATCCGGCTGCTCAACGACGAGGCGCAGCGGCTGCTCGGCCTCGGCGACGAGGCGGTGGGCCGGTCGCTCGACGAGGCGCTCGGGGCGGGACGTACGACCGACGTCCTGGCCGGGCGGGTGACGGGCACGGACCTGCTCACGGTGCGCGGGCAGCGCGTCCTGGTCGCCAACCGGATGCCGACCGACGACGGAGGCGCCGTCGCGACCCTGCGCGACCGCACCGAACTGGAGGAGCTGGGCCGGGAGCTGGACTCGACGCGCGGCCTGATCGACGCCCTGCGCGCCCAGGACCACGAGCACGCCAACCGCATGCACACCCTGCTCGGGCTGCTGGAGCTGGAGATGTACGACGACGCCGTGGACTTCGTCGGCGAGGTGGTCGGCGACCACCGGGCCACCACCGAACAGGTCACCGAGAAGATTCAGGATCCGCTGCTCGCCGCCCTGCTGGTCGGCAAGGCGACCGTCGCGGCCGAGCGCGGGGTCGCGCTGTGGCTGTCGGACCGCACGCACCTGCCGGACCGGCTCGTCGACCCCAGGGGGCTGGTGACGATCGTCGGCAACCTGGTCGACAACGCGCTGGACGCGGTCGCCGGGACTCCACACGCGCGTGTGGAGGGCGAACTACGCGCGACAGGACGTGCCGCCGTGCTCCGGGTGCGCGACACCGGGCCCGGAATCCCGGCGGGGCGGCGCGACCTGATCTTCACGGAGGGGTGGTCCACCAAGCAGCCGCCGGCACACGGCAGGCGCGGTATAGGTCTGTCCCTGGTGCGCAGGCTCGCCGAGCGGCAGGGCGGAACCGTCACGGTGGGCGAGGCGCCCGGCGGCGGAGCGGAGTTCACGGTCGTACTGCCCGAGGCGCTCGCCGAGGCGGAGCCCATGCCGGTGGCCGCCCTCGGCGCCGGGACCGGCGAGGAGGAACGGTGATCGACGTCCTGGTCGTGGACGACGACGTCCGGGTGGCGCGGATCAACGCCGCCTATGTCAAGAAGGTACGGGGCTTCCGTGTCGCCGCTGAGGCGCACACCGCCGCCGACGCCCTGCACCTGCTGGAGACGCTGCCGCGGCTCGACCTGGTCCTCATGGACCACTGCCTGCCCGACGACACGGGCCTGTCGGTCGTGCGGGAGATGCGCAGCCGCGGCATCGGGACCGACGTGATCATGGTGACGGCGGCCCGTGACGTGTCGACCGTGCAGGCGGCGATGCGGCACGGTGCGCTGCAGTACCTGATCAAGCCGTTCACCTTCGCCGGGCTGCGGTCCAGACTGGAGGCCTACGCGGCGCTGCGCCGCACCCTGGACAGTGGCGGAGAAGCCGAACAGGCCGAGGTCGACCGGCTCTTCGGGGCACTGTCGGCGCCGCCGGAGCCCACCGTGCCCAAGGGCCACTCCCCCGCGACCGTCGAACTCGTCCGCCGGACCCTGATGGGGGCCGCCGGGCCCCTGTCGGCCCACGAGGTCGCCGAGCGGACCGGGGTGAGCCGGCAGACCGCCCAGCGCTGCCTGAAGTTCCTGGAGCGCACCGGACGGGTCCGGCTGACGCTGAAGTACGGCGGCGCGGGCCGCCCTGAACACCGTTATGTGTGGGCGGCCCGCGCCTGAGGCCACGGCTCCGGGGGGAGGGGAAGGCCGTGGCCCCCTTGCATACGGATCTCAGCCCTTGGCCTTCTCAACGAACTCGGTGGTGTAGGTCTTGCTCAGGTCCACGTCGTGCTTCTGGATGTTGGGGTTGAACGCCTTGAGCACCTTCTCGACGGTCTCGGGGCCGTTCTGCGGCATCACGCCGTCGTTGGTGAACATCGGCAGCGTGCTCTTGATCGCCTCCGCGTACAGCGTCTTGTTGCCCTGGGAGTAGTCGGCGGGCATCTTGGCGGCGATCTCGTCGGCGCTGTGGGTGGACATCCACTTGAGCGTCTTCACGAACGCGTTGGCCAGCTTCTGGGTGGTCTCCTTGTGACTGTTGACCCAGTCCGTCTGCATGTACAGGCTGGACGACGGGTACGGGCCGCCGAGCGCCTCCTGCGAGCCCTCGGGCGTGCGCATGTCGATGAGGACCTTGCCCGCCTTCCTCTCCAGGATCGTCGCGACGGTCGGATCGGTCGTCATGCCGGCGTCGATGGACCCCTGCTCGAGTGCGGCGATGAAGGTCGGCCCCGCACCGACGGCGACCGGACTGAACTCGCTGACCTTCACACCGTTCTTGACCGCCAGGTACTTGGTGAGGAAGTCGGTCGAGGAACCCAGGCCGGTGACGCCGAGCTTCCTGCCCTTGAAGTCCTTCGGCGAAGTGATCTTGTCCGCCGCCTTGGTGGAGACGACCTCCACCTCACCGGGCGCGTGCGAGAACTGCACCACGGACTCGACGTACTTGCCGTGGGTCTGGAGGTCCAGGGTGTGGTCGTAGAAGCCGACGGCGCCCTGGACCTGGCCGGAGACGAGTGCGGTCTCGGCCTGGACACCGGCGGGCTCGCTCAGCAGCTCGACGTTCAGGCCCTCCTCGGTGAAGTAGCCGAGGCGCTGGGCGAGCATCGCGGGCAGGTAGATGACCTTGTCCAGGCCACCCACCATGATCTTGACCTTCTCCCCCTTGCCTCCTCCGCCGCTGCCGGTGGAGCTCGCCGCCTCGTTGGCGCAGGCGGTGAGGGAGGACAGGGCGAGCAGGCCGGCGGCGGCCGAGGCGGCGAATCTGGTGCTCTTGCGCATGAGGGTCACGTCCTTGAGAGAAAAGGCGGTACGGGAAGCGAGGTGCGGGGGGCTGGGAGGGGAGCCGGAGCGGCGGCGGACGTCAGTCCCCGGAGCCCGCCGGCTTCCAGCGGAAGATGCGGCGCTCGGCGAAGGTGAGCAGTCCCTCGGCGACGAGCGCGACCGCGGCGAGAATGACCATGGCGGCGTACACGCCGGCCGCGTTGAAGTTGCCCTGGGACGCCGCGACGAGCAGGCCGATGCCCTTGGTGGCGCCGATGTACTCGCCGACGATGGCGCCGATGAGGGCGAAGCCGAAGCTGACGTGCAGGCTGGTGAAGATCCATGAGGTCGCGGACGGGATGACCACCTGGAAGGTGACCCTGCGGTCGCTCGCGCCAAGGATCCGCGCGTTGGCCACCAGGTTGCGGTCGACCTCCCGGGCGCCCTGGAAGGCGTTGAAGAACACCGGGAAGAACACGAGGACCACGGCCGAGGCGATCTTGGAGAGCGGTCCGAGCCCGAACCAGATCACGAAGATCGGGGCCAGGACGATCCGCGGGAGGGAGTTGAGCACCTTGATGTAGGGGCCGAGGACATCCGCGAGGAAGGTGATACGTCCGAGCGCGATACCGAGGACCACACCGACCGCCACGCCGAGCACCCAGCCGATCAGCGCCTCGTAGAGCGTGTACCAGATCTGCTCACCCAGTGAGCCCTGTGCGGTGCCGTGCGTGATCCAGGTCCAGATCTGGTCCCAGATCTGCGAGGGCATGGAGAAGTTGAACGGGTCGATGGCCTTGGCCCGGGAGAGCGCCTCCCACAGGCCGAGCACGGCCACCAGCACCAGGGCGCGGGCGGAGCCGACGACCACCTTGCGTCTGCGGGCGGCGCGGGCCCTGGAATGCGCCCGATCCGAGGTCTTGACCGTTTCGGCGACCGGAGTGCTGAGGACCTCAGGCGACATGGGCGGAACCTCTTTCACGGGTGATGCGGACCTCTTCGCCGAGCGACTCCCAGATCTCGCGGTAGATGTCGATGAACTCCGGCTGGAGGCGCACCTGCTCGACCTTGCGCGGCCGCGGCAGGGCGATGTCGAAGACCTGCTTCACGGTCGCGGGGCCGGCGGTCATGACGACGACCTTGTCGGCCAGGGCGATGGCCTCCTCCAGGTCGTGGGTGACGAAGACGACCGAGGCGCCCGTGCCCTCCCACAGTTCGAGGAGTTCGTCCGACATCAGCGCCCGCGTCTGCACGTCGAGCGCCGAGAACGGCTCGTCCATCAGCAGGATCTCGGGGTCGTTGACAAAGGTGGCGGCGAGGGCGACGCGCTTGCGCTGACCGCCGGAGAGCTGGTGCGGGTAGCGGTCCTCGAAGGCGGCGAGTCCGACCCTGGCCAGCCAGGCGCGGGCCTTCTCCTTCGCCTCGGCCTTCGGCAGGCCGCGGAATCGCGGCCCGGCCATCACGTTGGACAGCACCGAGCGCCAGGGGAAGGTGGCGTCCTGCTGGAAGACGAAGCCGACCTTCCCGCCGACGCCCTGAACCGGCTCGCCGGCCACCAGCACATCGCCCTCGGTGGGCTCCTCCAGCCCGCTGACGAGGGTCAGAGTGGTCGACTTGCCACAGCCGGTCGGGCCGACCACGGCCACGAACTCGCCGCGCCGCACGGTGAGGTCGAGGTCCCTGACGGCCGTGTGCAGGCCCCCTGACGGGGTCCTGAACGTTTTGCTCGCGCCCCGTAGTTCGATGGCGGGGCTGGTGTCTGCGCTCATGGCCCGGGACGGTAGATGTGTCCCCGGCCACAGCAGCAGTCTTCTGAGCGCAAGCCGTTCTTTTGCTCGCAAGCACCTGTTGTGCTCGTTTTGCTCGCGCTACAACAGCGGAGCCCGACAACAGCTCAACGCCCGCCTGGCCTTGAGGGAAAGAGGCCCGATGATTGACGTCCTGGTGGTCGACGACGACTTCCGTGTCGCCGAAATAAACGCCAAGTACGTGGGAAAGGTTCCCGGTTACCGGGTGGCCGCCCGCGCGCACAGTGCCGCGCAGGCCCTGTCCACCGTGGAGCGCGACGGCATCGACCTGGTCCTGCTCGACCACTACCTGCCCGACCGCACGGGTCTGGAACTGGTCAACCGCATGCGGGAACAGGGCATCGGCACCGACGTCATCATGATCACGGCAGCCGGCGACGTGGCGACCGTCCAGCAGGCGATGCGCTTGGGCGCGCTGCACTACCTGGTCAAACCGTTCACCTTCGCCGCGCTGCGCAGCCGCCTGGAGTCCTACGCCGCCCTGCGCCGCACCGTCGACCGGGTCGGGCGCGGCGTCACCGGGCAGGAGCAGGTGGACCGGATCTTCGGCGCCCTGCGCACCTCGCCCGCGCCCGCGTCCCCGGGGCTGCCCAGCGGCCAGTCGGAACCGACCACTGACCTCATCTGCGGTGTCCTGCACCGCGCCGGCCAGCCCCTGTCCGCCCACGAGGTGGCCGCCCGCACCGGCCTGAGCCGCTCCACCGCCCAGCGCTACCTGCGCCACCTGGAACAGGCCGGACGCCTGCGCCTGTCCCTGAAGTACGGCGACACGGGACGGCCGGAGCACCGCTACGCGTGGGTGGCGCCCTAGCCGGCACGTACGGGGTTACGGGCCCCGTGCCTCTACACGGCCCCCGCCCCCGTCAGCGACCGCACCTCCGTCTCGGCGTGCCTGGCCTCGTCCGGGGCCTCGGTGGAGGTGACGGTGCCCAGCCAGCCTGCGAGGAACCCCAGCGGGACGGAGACGATGCCGGGGTTCTCCAGCGGGAAGAGCTGGAAGTCGACGCCAGGGAACAGCGCATCGGGGCTGCCGGAGACCACCGGGGAGAGCACGACGAGCCCGAGCGCGGGAACCAGACCGCCGTACACGGCCCACACCGCGCCGCGGGTCGTGAAGCCGCGCCAGAACAGGGAGTACAGCAGCACCGGCAGGTTCGCCGAGGCGGCGACGGCGAACGCGAGACCCACCAGGAAGGCCACGTTGAGATTGCGGGCGAGCAGGCCGAGGGCGATCGCGACCACGCCGATGCCGACCGCGGCGACGCGCGCCACGGCCACCTCGCTGCGCTGCCGGGCGCCACGACGCCGCAGCGACGCGTACAGGTCGTGGGCCACCGACGCGGAGGAGGCGAGCGTGATCCCGGCGACCACCGCGAGGATCGTGGCGAAGGCGACCGCGGCCACCACCGCGAACAGCACTGTCCCCGCCGTGGAGTCGGCGCCGCCGCCGAGGTCGAGGGCCAGCAGCGGGACCGCCGTGTTCCCGGCCGCGTTGGACCCGCGCAGGGCGTCAGGACCGACGATCGCGGCCGCGCCGAAGCCGAGGACGATCGCCATCAGGTAGAAGCCGCCGATCAGCCCGATGGACCAGATCACCGAGCGCCGGGCGGCCCGCGCGGTCGGCACGGTGTAGAAGCGGGACAGGATGTGCGGCAGCCCCGCCGTGCCGAGCACCAGCGCCAGTCCGAGACTGATGAAGTCCAGGCGCGAGGTCGGGTCCCCGCCGTACTTCAGTCCGGGCACCAGGAAGGCGCCCCCGTGACCGCTGCGCTCGGCCGCGGTGAGCAGCAGCAGGTCGATGTCGCCGTGGAACCTGACCAGGACGAGCACGGTCAGCACGACGGTGCCGCCCAGCATCAGGACCGCCTTGACGATCTGGATCCAGGTGGTGGCCCGCATCCCTCCCAACGACACGTAGATCACCATCAGCGCGCCGACGCCGATGACGGTCCAGGCCTGCACCCCCGCACCGGTCCGGCCCAGGAGCAGCGCCACCAGGCTGCCCGCGCCCACCATCTGCGCCACCAGGTACAGAACGGACACGGTGACCGAGGAGGTTCCCGCCGCGATCCGCGCCGGCCGCGCGCTCATCCGCGCCGCGACCACGTCGGCGAGCGTGAAGCGCCCGCAGTTGCGGACCAGTTCGGCGACGAGGAAGAGCACGACCAGCCAGGCCACGAAGAAGCCCACCACGTACAGAACACCGTCGTAGCCGAACAGGGCGATCAGACCGGGGACGCCCAGGAAGGAGGCGGCCGACGCGTAGTCGCCCGCGACGGCGAAACCGTTCTCCATCGGCGAGAACAGCCGCCCGCCCACGTAGAACTCCTCCGCCGATCCGTGCCGGTTGCGGCTCACCCAGGTGGTGATCCCCAGGGTGACCGCCACGAACACGCTGAACAGGACCAGCGCCAGGGTCTGGTGGTTGCCGGTCACGAGACACCACCGCCCACGCCGCGCGTCAGCTCCTGGGTGTCCCAGCGCAGTTCGAGGGCCGCACGGTCCCTGCGCAGCCGTGCGTGCCGGGCGTAGGCCCAGGCGAGGAGGAAGGTGCTGAGGAACTGCCCGAGGCCCGCCAGCATCCCCACGTTCACCACGCCCGCCACCGGCCGCGCCATGAACCCCGGCGCGGTCGTCGCGGTCACGACGTAGCCCACGTACCAGGCGAGGAAGAGGGCGACCGCCGGCATCACGAACCTCCGGTAGCGGCTGCGCACCTCCTGGAACGCCGGGCTGCGCTGCACCTCGAGGTACGCGGCGGCCGCCGCGCCGTCCCCCGGTCCGGTCCGATCCTCGCGGCGGGCCGCCGGTACCGGTGCGTCGGGGGCCGCCGTGCCGTTGCCGTCACCCCAGCCGGAGGCCAGCGCGTCGTACCAGGGGTCGCGGTATCTGATGTCCCCGGACTCCGGGCCCGGGCCTTCGTCGGTCCCGGGCACGTTCCCGGGACCGCCCCCGCCGGCGCGGAGGCGGTCGTTGCTTGACTGCATGCCCAAGGATGGACAGAACCGGAAGTTCCCTGACTTCTCTTCCCTCCGGTCTTCACCCCATCAGGTGACACGCCCCGGCTGTGCGTTGCGCGCCCTACGCCTCCTACGCGCCTTAGGCGTCGATGCGCGAGCGGTCCAGGGTCGCGGCGGAGCTCGCGATGAACTCCTTGCGGGGTGCCACGTCGTTGCCCATCAGGAGGTCGAAGACCTGCTCGGCGGCCTCCAGGTCGGAGAGGTTGATCCGGCGCAGGGTGCGGTGGCGCGGGTCCATGGTGGTCTCCGCGAGCTGGTCGGCGTCCATCTCACCGAGGCCCTTGTAGCGCTGGATCGAGTCCTTGTAGCGCACGCCCTTGCTCTGGAACTCGAGCAGCTTGTCGCGCAGCTCCCGGTCCGAGTAGGTGTAGACGTACTTGTCCTGGCCCTTCTTCGGCTGGATCAGCTCGATGCGGTGCAGCGGCGGCACCGCGGCGAACACCCGGCCCGCCTCGACCATGGGGCGCATGTAGCGGTGGAACAGCGTCAGGAGCAGGGTCCGGATGTGGGAGCCGTCGACATCGGCGTCGGTCATCATGATGATCTTGCCGTAGCGGGCCGCGTCGATGTCGAAGGTCCGGCCGGATCCGGCTCCTATGACCTGGATGATCGCGCCGCACTCGGCGTTCTTCAGCATGTCCGTGACGGACGACTTCTGCACGTTGAGGATCTTGCCGCGGATGGGCAGCAGCGCCTGGAACTCGGAGTTCCGCGCCAGCTTCGCCGTGCCGAGCGCGGAGTCGCCCTCGACGATGAACAGCTCGCTGCGGTCGACGTCGTCGCTCCGGCAGTCGGCGAGCTTGGCGGGCAGCGAGGAGGACTCCAGGGCCGTCTTGCGGCGCTGCGCGTCCTTGTGCTGGCGGGCCGCGATGCGCGTGCGGGCCGCGGCGACGGCCTTCTCCAGCACCACGCGCGCCTGCTGCGCGGCGTCGCGCTTGGTGGAGGTCAGGAACTCCTTGAGCTCCTTGGTGATGACGTTGTTCACGATCCGGCGGGCCGCCGAGGTGCCGAGGACCTCCTTGGTCTGCCCCTCGAACTGGGGCTCTGCCAGGCGGACCGTGACGACCGCGGTGAGGCCCTCCAGGGCGTCGTCCTTGACGATGTCGTCCTCGGCGACGCGCAGCATCTTCTTGGCGCGCAGCACCTCGTTCATGGTCTTGGCGACGGCCTGCTCGAAGCCGGCCACGTGCGTGCCGCCCTTGGGGGTGGCGATGATGTTGACGAAGGACCGCAGGGTGGTGTCGTAGCCGGTCCCCCAGCGCATGGCGACGTCCACGCCGAGCTCGCGGGTGACCTCGGTGGGCGTCATCTGGCCGTGGTCGTCGAGGACCGGGACCGTCTCCTTGAAGGTCCCGTGCCCGGTGAAGCGGAGCACGTCGCAGACGGCCCTGTCGCTCGCCAGGTACTCGCAGAACTCGCTGATGCCGCCGTCGTAGCGGAAGGACTCCTCGCCCTTGCTGCCGCCCTCGCCGAGGCCGTACTCGTCACGGACGACGATGGTCAGCCCGGGCACCAGGAACGCCGTCTGGCGGGCGCGCTGGTGCAGGTTCTCCAGGGAGAGCCTGGCGTCCTTCAGGAAGATCTGGCGGTCGGCCCAGTAGCGCACGCGGGTGCCGCTGCGGGACTTGGGGATCTTCCTGGCCTTGCGCAGTCCGCTCCCGGGCTCGAACCTGGCCTCGGGCCCGCCCGTCGTGAACGCGCCGGGCACACCGCGCCGGAAGCTGATGGCGTGGGTGTGGCCGCCCCGGTCCACCTCGACGTCCAGCCGGGCGGACAGGGCGTTGACCACGGAGGCGCCGACGCCGTGCAGACCGCCGGAGGCGGCGTACGAGCCGCCGCCGAACTTTCCGCCGGCGTGCAGCTTGGTCATCACGACCTCGACGCCGGACAGGCCCGTCTTGGGCTCGACGTCGACCGGGATGCCGCGGCCGTTGTCCCGCACCTCCACCGAGCCGTCGTCGTGCAGCACGACGTCGATGTGGTCGCAGTAGCCGCCGAGGGCCTCGTCGACGGAGTTGTCGATGATCTCCCACAGGCAGTGCATCAGACCGCGGCTGTCGGTCGACCCGATGTACATGCCCGGGCGCTTGCGCACGGCCTCGAGCCCCTCGAGGACGAGCAGGTGCCGAGCGGTGTAGTTGGAACCGTCGCGGTCTGCTCCTGCCAGCAGCGCTGTGGACGGCACGGACGTCTCGGCGGTCACGCGGTTCGCTCCTCGCTGAATTTCAGATGTGGCCCTGTTGGGTAAGGGCGCGGCCTGGGTAGCCGCTCAGAGGGTACCGAGGCCTGGTAGAGCCCTTGTAACGCAACCCTCGGCAGGAACACAGACTAGTAGAGGGTCGCATACACGTTCGATCCTTCATCCGAGTGAAGCACATATCACGTTCCCTTCGAGGCATGAACCATTTAGGCTCCGGGCACGTCCTCATGAACAACCGGCAAGCCGGCCGGGGAGGGCCGACCATGACCGAGAGCGCGAACCCGTACGACACATAGACACGCAATACGGCACATTCGCCGCCAAACCGGCAGCAGCCTGCCGCCCCGAAGAAGATTTTTCGAGGAAAAGCCACGATCGGGAACGTTTGGGGCTGGTTGGATGTTGACCCTGGTACGACAGCTCGTCGAGCTAGAGAAGAGGCGACGTGACTACTGTTCTGACCCCCGCGAGCCCACTGACGGCCGCTGATCGCTGCGACCGCTGCGGCGCCCAGGCATACCTGCGCGTCGTCCTGCTGAGCGGCGGAGAACTGCTCTTCTGCGCCCACCACGGTCGCAAGTTCGAGCCAGAACTCAAGAAGATCGCCGCTGAGATACAGGACGAGACCGAGCGCCTGACCTCCGTTCCGGCGAACGCCTCCGAGGAAGAGCGCTGACCCTCCCGCCCGACGAGCGAGCTCCGGCACAGGCCGACGAACGGGCGGTCGCCCCTGGCACCCAGGAGCGACCGCCCGTCCTCGTGACCGGCGATGCCGGTCAGGACTCGCCGGACGGCGGGTGCGGCGCCTTCTTGCCGACCCGGCCCAGCGCCCGGACCACCTCGGAGACGCGCGTGTAGACACCGGGGCCCCCGGCGCGCCCGCAGCCGCTGCCCCACGACACGAGCCCGATCAGGCGCCCCTGCGCGACCAGCGGGCCCCCGCTGTCCCCCTGGCACGCGTCCCGGCCCCCAGCGGTCTCTCCCGCACAGAGCATGCTCTCGGGCTGGTACGTGCCCTCACCGCCGCCCGGATAGGCCTGCCGGCACTCCTCGTCCCGCAGGACGTGCACAGGCGCCCCATGCAGGCTGTGGGCATAGGCGGCGGTACCCGTGGTGTCCCCCCACCCGTAGACCGTGGCGCTCGTACCCGGCGTGTACGCCGGGTCACCCGCGGCAGCCATGGGGACAACGGCGTTCTCCGGCATGGGCTCGGCAAGAGTGAGCACGGCGAAGTCACCGGCATTGGTGGCGGGGTCGTAGTGCGGATTGACCCAGGTGGACCGCACGGGGACCTCCTTGCCCTGGTCGGAGAGCAGATCCGTACGGCCCGTGATCACCTTCAGATCCGGCGCCGGCGGCGCGCCCACGGCCGCTCTGGCCAGACAGTGGGCCGCGGTGAGCACCTCGGTACGCCCGATGGCCACGCCCCCGCAGAACTGCCCCGCGCGGGTGCCTCCGAACCGGTCACGGCTGGAGAGCGCCACGGTCCACGGACTCTGCGAGACATCGACGGGGAAACCGCCGATGACAACGCTGTCAGCGGCTACGGGTGCGGCCGCTGACAGCGGTATCGCGGCTCCCGCGGCTGCCAGGACCAGCGGCCCGATCAGGGCACGGGCAGAACGGCGTCGCATGGGTGCTCCTCACTCTCGGACGATCACGGAACACCCAGAGTCATGCACAGTGACGCGACGCGCAGCACGAGGACCCGGCCCCCTGGGGAACCGGGCCCTCGGTGTCATACGACCGGACCAGTCGAAGTACCGGACTAGTCGAGGTAGTCGCGCAGCACCTGCGAGCGCGACGGGTGGCGCAGCTTCGACATGGTCTTGGACTCGATCTGGCGGATCCGCTCACGCGTGACGCCGTAGACCTTGCCGATCTCGTCGAGGGTCTTCGGCTGGCCGTCGGTGAGACCGAAGCGCATGGAGACGACGCCTGCCTCGCGCTCGGACAGGGTGTCCAGGACCGAGTGCAGCTGTTCCTGGAGCAGCGTGAAGCTGACCGCGTCGGCCGGGACGACCGCCTCGGAGTCCTCGATGAGGTCACCGAACTCGCTGTCGCCGTCCTCGCCCAGCGGGGTGTGCAGCGAGATGGGCTCGCGGCCGTACTTCTGGACCTCGATGACCTTCTCCGGGGTCATGTCGAGCTCCTTGGCCAGCTCCTCCGGGGTGGGCTCACGGCCCAGGTCCTGGAGCATCTGGCGCTGCACGCGCGCGAGCTTGTTGATGACCTCGACCATGTGCACCGGGATACGGATGGTGCGGGCCTGGTCGGCCATCGCCCGGGTGATCGCCTGACGGATCCACCAGGTGGCGTACGTGGAGAACTTGTAGCCCTTGGTGTAGTCGAACTTCTCCACCGCGCGGATCAGACCGAGGTTGCCCTCCTGGATGAGGTCCAGGAAGAGCATGCCGCGGCCGGTGTAACGCTTGGCCAGGGAGACCACCAGACGGAGGTTGGCCTCCAGCAGGTGGTTCTTGGCGCGGCGGCCGTCCTCGGCGATGATCTCCAGCTCGCGCTTGAGCTTGGGGGCGAGCTTGTCGGAGTTGGCCAGCTTGTCCTCGGCGAAGAGGCCCGCCTCGATGCGCTTGGCCAGCTCCACTTCCTGCTCGGCGTTGAGCAGGGGAACCTTGCCGATCTGCTTGAGGTAGTCCTTCACCGGGTCGGCGGTGGCGCCGGCCGCGGCGACCTGCTGGGCCGGCGCGTCGTCCTCGTCCTCGTCGGAGAGCACGAAGCCGGCGCTCTCGGTGCCCTCGGGCTCCTCGGCGCCCTTGGCCTCCTCGAGCACCTCTTCCTCGAGGAGCTCGACGTCGTCCTTCTTGGCGGCGGTGGTCTTCTTGGCAGCCGTCTTCTTGGCGGCCGTGGTCTTCTTGGCCACCGCCTTCTTGGCGGCGGTCGTCTTCTTGGCAGCGGCCTTCTTCGCGGGGGCCTCTTCCTCAGCGGGCGCGCCGGCGGTGGGCGCCGCCGGGGCAGCGGTGGCGGTGGCCTTCCTGGTGGTCACCGTCTTCGCCGCGACCGTCTTGGTGGCGGTGCGCTTGGCCGGGCTCTTCGCTGCGACGCTCTTGCGGGTGCGCTTGTTGGGCTCCGCGGCACTGACCATCAGCGTCACACCCTCTTCCTCGAGGATCTGGTTGAGGCTGCGCAGTACGTTCTTCCACTGAGTGGCCGGAATCTGGTCAGCTTCGAAGGCCCGACGCACATCGTCGCCGGCGATCTGCCCCTCAGCCTTTCCCCGCTCAATGAGCGCCATGACAGAGACGGACTCGGCGATCTCCGGCGGGAGCGTACGGGATGTGCTGGCCGACACGAACAACCTCTCGGAACGTTGGAAAACGGCTTCCGGCCCCGTCCGTCATGGACAGGAGCCGACCACCGGCCTGGGGATTGGGCCGACGGCGCGGGCGGGGGGCCGGGAAGTTGCACAGCGCCGTACATCGGCGTCCGTATTCCCTCCTCGGCTGTCACCTCTTAGGTCATCGCGTTGTACCCAGGAGTGTTACGCCCAATCTGCGTGGCCCCAGTCACACCCCGTAAGTGCGTAAAAAGGGTCAGAGATGGGCAGATGGAGTCGGAGTCGGGTACCCGCTGCGGTGACGAACCCACAGGCGGCTCAACCCTGTCACGTTCGGCTCCGCGGGTTCGCGGCGGGGGCGGCGTACCGGTCGGCCGGTCTGCGGCAGGTCGGCGCCCTCGGTCGGCCGTACGGCGACGGGAGCGGGTCACACGGTCGGCCGGGGCGCGACGGGCTGCGCGCGCGGTCGGCCGGTGTGCGACAAAGGCGGTGCCTGCGGTCGGCCGGTCCACTGGGGCGATGCCCGCGGTCAGCCGGTGGGCGACGGGCCGATTCCCGCCGTCAGCCGGCCTTCGGCGCGAGCCGTGCCCGCGGTCAGCCGGTGTGCGGCGTGGGTGACACCCACGGCCGGCCGGCGACCCGCCTCTCGCGGGAGCCCGCCGGAGGACGGCAGGGCCCGGGCCGTGCCGCCCACGCAGGGACCTGTGCTCGCGCGGTTCAGTGCTCGCGCGGCGCGGGAACCACCCGTTCGACCTCGGGGTGCACCGTGAGCAGTTGACGCATGGCGCCTTCCGCCGCGGTGCCGTCGCCGGCCACGACCGCGTCGACGATGCGGGCGTGCTGGGCGAGGGAGGCCTCGTTCGGCCGGTCGCAGCCCGTGACGGGCCCGCCGGACACCTGGAGGGCGGCCGAGACGATCCCGGAGAGGTGGTCCAGCATCCGGTTGCCCGCGATCTGGATGAGCAGCGAGTGGAACTCGGCATCCGCACGGGAGAAGGTGAGCGCGTCACCCTGCCCCAGGGCGTGCCCCATGATCTCGACCATGTCGGACAGGCGCTGGTGGATGTCCTCGCGGCCGTGCCCGGCGGCGAGACGCGCGGCGAGCGGCTCGATCGTCCAGCGCAGTTCGCTGAGCTCGCGGCGCTGGTCGTCGCGCTGCGGCCCGAAGGCCCGCCATTCGATGATGTCCGGGTCCAGGAGATTCCAGTCGCTGACCGGGCGCACCCGCGTCCCGACGTTCGGGCGGGCGCTGACCAGGCCCTTGGCCTCCAGCACGCGGAGCGACTCGCGGACGACGGTGCGGGAGACCTCGAAGCGCTGGCCGATCTCCTCGGGCACCAGCGGACGGTCGGCGCCCAGGTCCCCGGAGACGATCATCTGACCCAGCTGCTGGACGAGTTGGCCGTGCAGTCCGCGTCCGCGGCTGCCCGCGGTACGCCGGCCCACGCGCCCCAGTTCCGGGTCGGCGCCCTCCCAGGCGGGGCTCGCGACGCGGTCGGGGACGGGCGCCTCGGCGTAGGGGTATCGGTCGAGTTCGCCCGGGCCGACGAGACCGGAGTCTGTGGAGCGGGCGGCGGTCATCATGGTGTGCGCAAGGGTACTCACGGATCTTTTGTCGGCGTCGTCTCCAACTCCCTTGAGGTCTTTGGTGAAAAGCACACGAAAGGGTGATCGCTCACTTCGCCTCAATTGACGCCTTATCGGAAAGAAATGGGCTCTCCCTGGGAAGTTGCTTACGGAGCCCGACCGAAAGGGAGCGAACCCCTGTCATCGGGTCCGGCTCCGCAGCGCCGTCAGCAGGTAGGCGCACAGCAGCGCGCCGAGCGTCAACGCAAGAGCCCCGCCCAGGGGTTGGGCGATCAGCCGCGCCGCGGCGGCCACGTAGCGGTCACCGCCGAAGGGCCACTGGAACAGGTGGACCCGGCGCAGCCGGACGGGAAGACCGGCTGCGTCCCACACCCTGCCTCCGAACGCCTTCTCCACCAGGGGCACGACGAGCACCGGTACGGAGAGCACGGCCGCGAGCCCCGCCGTGGTGGACCGGAACACCCCCGCGGCCAGCACCCCGGCCCAGGCGCAGCCGGCCACGAGGCACAGCCAACTCGCGCTCAGCGAGAGCCAGTCGCCCGGAACCCGGGCGAGTTCCTGCCCGTACACGACATAGAGCACCTCGGCGTCGCAGCCCACCGTGAGGAAGGCGAGCACCAACGCGGTCGCGGTGGCCACGGTCAGCTTCGCGGCGAGCAGTCCCAGCCGGCGGGGGACGGTGCCACGGTCCGCCGCCAGCGCGGGGTGACGGAACTCGTCCCCGAAGGCGAACGCCCCGAGCAGCCCGGCGCCGAGCGCCGCCGGCGGCAGAGGCAGTTGCCGCGGCCACGCCGCCAGCAGCCGAGGCTGCGGAGCATGTCCCATCCGCCCCATGACCAGAGCCGTGAGGACGGAACAGACGAGGACCACGGCACTGACGTAGAAGCCGGTGCCGACCCCGGTGGCCCGGCGCAGCTCGTACCGCAGGGGCCGCAGGGGGCCGGCACCGGGCCGGACGGAGATGGGGGGTGGCAGGGGGGACGAACCGTCGATGCCGACGTTCTCGGCGGGGCGGGGGGTCGGGATGGACGGGTGGGGGTGTGCGGGGTGGTCGGTCGCCGAAGGCACGGGGGCGGGGCGATGTGCGGGGGCGGGGTGCGCGGTCGTCCGCCGGGTGGCCGGGGGCTGGTCGGGGCGCGTGGTCGCCGAGGCGGCTTCGTCCGCCGTATCAGCACGCGCAGACGGTTCTTCGGAGAGCGAGGAGGCGCTGGTGGCGCGGGGGGCGGTGTCGGCCACCTCAGGGGTGGCGGCGGAGGCGGCCTTCGGCTCGGAACCGGTGGTCGAGCCGCGGGCTTCGGGAGCGACGGTCGAGCCGCAGGCTTCGGGGGCCGTGGCCGAGTCACGGGCTCCGGGGGCGGTGGCCGAGTCACGGGCTCCGGGGGCGGTGGCCGAGTCACGGGCTCCGGGGGCGGTGGCCGAGTCACGGGCCTCGAAACCGGCGGTGGTGCCGGGGGCTTCGGGACCGTTGGCCGGGGCGAGGGGCAGAGAAGCGTGGGCAACGGTGCTGCCCTCGGAGCCGGTGGCCGTTCCCGGCGCCTGGGAATCGTGGGCGCGGCCCGGACCGCCGGGGCCGATGGTGGACCCCGAGGCGCCGACGCCGGTGAGGGCAACGGGGTCGCCAGGGCCGGCGTTGGTGCCCGGAGCCCCGGAACCGGTCGTAGGATCCGCGCCGTCGGCGGTACGAGTGGCGGGCCTCCCGTCACCGGAGCCGGCCGCAGGGAGCAGGCTCCCCATGTGAGCTACGGGAGAAGCGACCCTCGCCCGCGGTTCCAGGGCAGAGCCGAGGCCTTGCGCCGTACCGGACGCGCTCTTCGGGCGCCTGGTGGCAGGCGACTCCCCCGGATGCGACTCCCCCGGGTGCGGGTCGGCGGAACTGCCGTCTGTGGGCGAAGAGGCCAGCGCGCCACCCTCTTTCCCGCCACCCTCTTCGCTGTCCCCGAGCCGCGCCCCCGCGTCCACCACCGATGGCGCTGCACCGGCACCGGCGCCCATGTCCCCTACCTCGTGGGCGAGTTGATGGATGAGGATGCCGTGGCGGAACGCGACCTCGCCGACATCGGCACACGTACTGCCGTAGACGGACAGACGGTTGCCGGTCTCGCGTACGACTTCGACGGAGCGACGGGCGGTACGGGCCTCCTTGGCCAGGAGGGCACCGAGTCGGGCGGCGTGCGGGCTGCGCACGCTGACGCGGGGACGCAGCCGGTGGCGGGCGAAGTCCGCGGCCTCCTGATCGGCGACGAGCCTGCCGCGTTCGAGCGTGACGACGCGGTCGGCGGTGCGGGCCGCCTCCTTGGGGTCCGCCGTGGTGAACAGGACCGTACCGCCCTGGTTCGCATGGGCCCGCAGCACACCGTGCAGCCAACGGCCTTCCCGCACGGCCAGTCCGTCGGCGGGGGCGTCGAGCACCAGCGTGTGCGGGTCGGCCAGCATGACGCAGGCCAGCCCCAGCCGGCGGTCCATCCCCCGGGACAGGGTGCCAATTCGCTCGTCCCGGAAGCTGACGAGCCCGACGACCTCGAGGACTTCGTCGGCGCGCCGCACCGGAAGCCCCGCCGCGGCGCACAGCATGCGCAGATGGCCACGGACCGTGCGCGCGGGGTGTCCCGGAACGTCGCCCAGAAGAACGCCGACCTCGCGCGAGGGATGAGCGATGCGGTGCAGGGGGCGGCCCTCGAAGTAGGTGGTGCCGCAGCCCTGTTGAAGCTCGAGCATGAGTCTGAGCGTCGTCGTCTTGCCCGAGCCCGCCGTTCCGAGGAGCGCGGTGACACGGCCCGCGTGCGCTTCGAAGGAGACGTCGTCGACGGAGGGCGGAAGGTCCTTACGGGAGTCGCTGGTCAGTCCGAAGGCCTGGATCACCGCAGCAAGATAGCGCGTCATGTCCGCTTTTTTCGGGTATCGCGCCTCGCTTTCGGCAACCGTTCGGCGTTACTCGCCTTCCTCCTCCCACACGGTCAACTGGATCGGTACTTCGTACCGGCGTCCGGCTTGGCGAACACACCTACTCACGACGGCGACGGGCGGACGAGGGTCAGACCTCCGGGCGCAGCATCGGCGGGTTGAGCAGCGTGGCTCCCCCGGCCCGGAAGAGCTGGGCCGGCCGGCCGCCCTGGCGGGTGGTCGTCCCTCCGGTCGGCACGAGGAAGCCCGGGGTGCCCGTCACCTTGCGGTGGAAGTTGCGCGGATCCAGGGCCACGCCCCACACCCCCTCGTAGACACGGCGCAGTTCACCGACGGTGAACTCCGGCGGACAGAACGCGGTCGCCAGCGACGAGTACTCGATCTTCGAACGGGCGCGCTCCACTCCGTCCGCGAGGATCTGGGCGTGATCGAAGGCCAGCGGCGCCACCGGCTCTCCGTCACGGCCGTAGCCGCCCTGGCGCAGCAGCTCCTCCACGGGCGCCCAACGAGCGTGGTCGGCATCGCCACCCGCCCGGGGCGCCGGCAGATCCGGAGCCAGGGCGAGATGAGCGACGCTGACGACCCTCATCCGCGGGTCACGCTTCGGGTCGCCGTAGGTCGCCAGCTGCTCCAGGTGCGCGCCGTTGTCCTGGACCGGGGCGAACGGGTCGTGTACGCGCAGTCCGGTCTCCTCGGCCAGTTCCCGCGCCGCCGCCTGCGCCAGATCCTCGTCTTCCCGTACGAACCCTCCGGGAAGCGCCCACCGGCCCTGGAACGGCGGCTCACCCCTGCGCACCGCCAGCGCGCACAGAGAATGGCGGCGCACGGTCAGCACGACCAGGTCAACGGTGACGGCGAAAGGCGGAAAGGCTGACGGGTCGTAGGGCATGTCGCGATCATAGTCGTCTGCCTGACGATAAACACTCCCTTCGCCGGTCCCGACGATGGCTGATCCGCATCGGTCCTCCCCCTTTCACGAGCCTGTGCGCGTTCCTTCACCGGCGCTTCCCGGAGGCACCGCTCCCCCGGTCGGCACCCGGCCTGCCGGCACCTCGGCGGCGAGGGCCACCCCGTCCTGAAGTGCGCGTACCCGGACGACCCGTCGACCTGGCGGGCCCCGGGCACGCTCGGTCCGTCCGCGAGGTCGCGGGGCGCGACCCGGCCGGGACGGGTCCATCCGCGGGCCTCGGACGACCACGGCCGGACGCGGGGTCCGGCGCCCCCGAGGCAGCGCCGCCCCCTGTCCAGCTCGCCTCCTGCGGGCCCACGGCATCCCCGCTGACCGCGGTGGCCACGGTGTCCTCGGTGGCCACGGCGTCCCCGGCGTCCTCGGCGTCCCCGGATGTCGCGGTGACCGCAGTGATCGCAGTGACCGTGTCGTCAGCCCTGGTGGCCGGTTCGCCCTGGTGGGCCTCGGCCCCGGCCGCCGCCGCTGCCGCCCCGGTCGCTTCCGTGACGGCGCCGGCGTCCGCCGCTGTCGACCCCGCCCGTCCCCGGCGCTCCGCCCGCAGGCAGCGCCGGACCGACTCGGGGTCCAGGCCTTCGTTGCAGGCCTGGTGCAGCAGACGGGCGAAGAGGTAGTCGGGGTCCGCACCCAGCGCCATGGCCAGCGCCTCGCGGGCCTCCAACTGGTCCCCGGCCGACCACGCCACCCAGCCGGCGAGGGTCAGGGGAGCCGCGGCGTGCTCTCCGTACGGACCGACACAACGTCGGGCGAGCGCCCGCCACAGCCGCAGTGCCGGACCGGCCTCGTCCCCCTCCATCCACTCCGCCGCGCGGTCCCGTGTCGTACGGTCCTGAAGGCCCAGGATCAGCGACGCCGCTTCCTCGTGATCGAGCAGCTGGTCGTCGTGGAGGTCCGCGCGGGCGGCACCGGGCACGAAGGGCGCCTCGGCGAACCGGGTCATGACGCGCTCGGCGAGCCGCAGGGTCTCCTCGGCCACCGCCACACGCTCCGCCTCGTCGAGAATCCTGGGCACCAGGGACAGTCCCGCGGTGTCCAGGGCGATCTCCTGCTCCAGGGCCGCGGCGGTCTCCCAGGGCAGCAGCCTGGCCCGCAGTTCCCTCAGGCTGCCCCTGACCTGGACGCCCGCGTAGGCCGCCGCGGCGGCCAGCACGGAGGTTCCGGGGAGCCCCATGGGCAGTCCGTCGTCGGGGCAGCATCCGTCGGTCGGGCAGCAGTACGACCAGAAGCGCCCGCCGGAGATGCACAGTGCCTCGATCACGGGGACGTCGAGGTGGCCGCATTCCGTACGCAGCTTCTGGGCCAGCGGCTCCAGCCGCCGTACGACGTCCCGGCCCGACTCGCCCGCCGCCGGCTCCTGGCAGAGGAAGGCCACCATCTGCCCGGGCTTGGCTCCTCTGCGCTCGCTGCCCGTGATCAGGCCGTGGGCCAGCTGGCGGGCCGCGAACGGCCAGTCGTCACTGCTGGCCGGAATGCCGACCCGGGCGCGGCCGCCGAACCGGCCGCGCCCGCCCCGGTCGTTCAGCGCGACCAGGACGACGCTGTCCTCGGGACGGTACCCGAGCAGATAGGGCAGCGCGTCCGCGAGTTCGGCGGGGGTGCGGAGGGTGACCTGGTGCACGGCGTCGGATCCGTCGTACGCGATGTCCCCGTTTTCGAAGGGTCCGGCCGTTTCGCTGTGATTCGTCATGTGCCGACGATCTCGCGGAATGCAAAAGTCCGCTCGGGCCTGTGGACAACTCTGGACGAGGACACGTCAGTCGCAGCCCGCGTGCCGGCTTCGACGCGCCTGCCCCGGCTCCGGGCTTTCCCGGTTGTCAGTGCCGTCCTGTTGTATGGAACCCATGGAGCACACGAGCAACGCCGACCTCCGGAAGGCGGCCGACGCGGTCCTCGCCCGTCTGGTCGGCGACAGCACGGGCACGGCCCGCCTGCGCGAGGACCAGTGGAAGGCGATCGAGGCCCTCGTCGCCGACCGGCGCCGGGCCCTGGTGGTGCAGCGCACCGGCTGGGGCAAGTCCGCGGTCTACTTCGTGGCCACCTCCCTGCTCCGGGCGCGCGGCAGCGGCCCCACCGTGATCGTCTCCCCGCTGCTCGCCCTCATGCGCAACCAGGTCGAGGCCGCGGCCCGCGCCGGCATCCACGCCCGGACGATCAACTCGGCCAACACCGAGGAGTGGGACACCGTTCAGGACGAGATCGCCGAAGGGGCGGTCGACGTCCTGCTGGTCAGCCCCGAACGGCTCAACAACCCGGACTTCCGCGACCAGGTCCTGCCCAAGCTCGCCGCGGCGACGGGACTCCTGGTGGTCGACGAGGCGCACTGCATCTCCGACTGGGGCCACGACTTCCGCCCGGACTACCGGCGGCTGCGCACCATGCTCACCGAGCTCCCGCCCGGTGTCCCCGTCCTCGCCACCACCGCCACCGCCAACGCGCGCGTGACCGCGGACGTCGCGGAACAGCTGGGGACCGGCGACGCCTTCGACACCCTGGTGCTGCGTGGCCCGCTGGATCGGGAGAGCCTCAGCCTGGGCGTGCTGCGGCTGCCGGACGCCGCCCACCGGATGGCCTGGCTCGCCGACCACCTCGGCGACCTGCCGGGTTCCGGAATCGTCTACACGCTCACGGTGGCGGCGGCCGAGGAGGTCACGGCCTTCCTGCGGCAGCGCGGCCACACGGTCGCGTCCTACACGGGCAAGACGGAGAACGCCGACCGGCAGCAGGCCGAGGAGGACCTGCTCGCGAACAAGGTCAAGGCCCTGGTCGCCACCTCGGCACTGGGCATGGGCTTCGACAAGCCCGACCTCGGCTTCGTCGTGCATCTGGGGTCGCCGTCCTCCCCCATCGCCTACTACCAGCAGGTGGGCCGCGCGGGCCGCGGCGTGAAGCACGCCGAGGTGCTCCTGCTTCCCGGGAAGGAGGACGAGGCGATCTGGGAGTACTTCGCGTCGCTCGCCTTCCCCTCCGAGGATCTGGTGCGCCGCACCCTCGACGTACTCGCCCGCGCGCAGGGGCCGCTGTCACTGCCCGCCCTGGAGCCCCTGGTCGAGCTGCGCCGTTCCCGGCTGGAGGCGATGCTCAAGGTGCTCGACGTGGACGGAGCGGTCAAGCGGGTCAAGGGCGGCTGGATCGCGACCGGCCGGCCGTGGACGTACGACGCGCAGCGCTACGAGTGGGTCGCGCGGCAGCGGGAGGCCGAACAGCAGGCGATGCGCGAGTACGCGGCGACGACGGACTGCCGCATGGAGTTCCTGCAGCGCCGGCTCGACGACGACACCGCCAGGCCCTGCGGCCGCTGCGACAACTGCGCGGGGGCCCGCTTCACCGCGGACACCACCACCGCGGCCCTGGACGCCGCGCGCGTGGACCTCGGCCGGGCCGGTGTGGAGGTACAGCCCCGCCGTATGTGGCCGACGGGCCTGCCGGCGGTCGGCGTCGATCTCAGGGGACGGATCCCGGCCGGTGAACAGGCCGCTGAGGGACGGGCTTTGGGACGGCTCTCCGACATCGGCTGGGGCAACCGACTTCGGCCGATGTTCGCGGCCGACGCCTCCGACGCTCCCCTGCCGGAGGACGTGGCACGTGCCGTGGTGGGCGTGCTGGCAGACTGGGCGAAGGGCCCCGGCGGCTGGGCCCCGGGCGCGGTGGACGCGCGGCCGCGCCCGGTCGGCGTCGTCACCATGCCCTCCCGCACCCGGCCCCGGCTGATCCACTCCCTGGGCGCGCACATCGCGGAGGTCGGCCGGCTGCCGCTGCTGGGCGGCGTGGAGTACACGCCGGACGCGCGGCGGGTGCCGCGGAGCAACAGCGCCCAGCGTCTGAAGGCACTGGACGGGGCACTGACCGTACCGCCGGCCCTGGTCTCCGCCCTTGCCGCCGGCCCCGGCCCGTTGCTGCTCGTGGACGACTTCACCGAGACCGGCTGGACCCTCGCGGTCGCCGCCCGCCTGCTCAGAAGGTCCGGCGCACAGGCGGTGATGCCACTGGTCCTGGCGGTGCAGGGCTGATGGGACATCTCTGCGGCCACATGAACGACGCGGACCGTCACAGGAGTCGCGGGGCGAGCGCCGGGTAGGGATATAAGCCGTGCGTCGCCCGATAACGGCCGGTGCCCTCAATTGCTCGTTGCCGCATCCCAGTTCGACAGGAAGAATTGAAGTCCGCTCCCCGCACGGCTCAGCCGTTGGCCGGTAGGGCTCTCCTGCGGTGTGCGCTCCCCCGAATCCGATCCCGCCCGCAGTGTGGGCGCGTAGCCGAAGGGAGGAACGTGACCTTCGGATTCGCTCCGTCCTCGGCGGCATCGTTGTCAACGTCCGCCACCTCCGCCCACCGGGTGCTCGAACCCGCGGAGTGGGCGGCCGCGGGCATCCCTCTGCTGCGCAATCCGCGGGAGGTCGTCAGCGGACTGCACGCCCGGCACCATCCCAGGCCCGCCACCGCCGTGATCGCGGTCCTCGACCCGGACGAGCGACTGCGGGCGAGTGCCTCCTTCGTCCGCCGGCAGGCGCCTGCCGACGGCTGGATGTCGCGCAACGCGCTGCTGGCCCAACTGCGCCAGGTCATCCCGCACGACCTGCGGCGCCGCACCCCGGTGCGCACCGCCGTACTGCTCTACTGCCGTGACGGGGACGCGCGTTGGACCGAGGAGGACGGTGCGTGGATGTGGGGACTGCGTGACGCCTGCACACTGCACGGGCTGCGCTGCGGGGCGTACATCACGCTGACCCGGGACGGCTGGCAGGTCCTCGGCGAGGGCCGCGGGGGCCGGCGGCCGCACGCGTACTCGACACCCGACCCCTTCGGCACCGCCGAGGCGCCACCCCCGCTGCCGCGCACCGGTGGCGCGGCCTCCGAGGTGCTGCGCCGCGCGGCCGCCCGCTGACGAACAGCACGTCCCCCGTCACCCGTTCGTGCCGGACGACCAACCGGTGTGCGCACGACGAAGGCGTCGCCGCCGGTCGGACGGCGCGGCGGGCACGACGTCGGCTTCCCTCGGCCCAGGACGCACTCAGGACCGCCGGACGGACCCTGGACCGCCGGACGGACTCAAGGCCGAATGGACTCGAGGCCGTACGGACTCAGGACCGCCGAGCGGGCCGGACGCGGCTCAGACAGCCGCGCCCAGCACCGAGTTGATCTGCTGCGGGTCACCGCAGACGACCAGCAGCGCACCGGCCTTGGTGTGGGCCAGGGACAGGGCCGTGGCACCAGCGGCCTGGGGGCCGCCGTTGATCGCGACCACGACCACGGGCCGGGACGCGGCACGCGAGGCCACGGCGGCGTCCGCGTAGAACACGTCGTCGCGCGCGTCGTGCTGCGCCCAGTAGGACGCCTCACCGAAGGACAGTTCGTGCGCGGCCCACGGATGCGACTCACCGGTGGTGATCACCAGTACGTCACCGGGGGCACGGCCCGACTCCAGGAGCATGTCGACCGCTTCCTCGGCGGCGTCGAGCGCACCGTCGGCGGAAGCCGGAACCAGTTGGATCTGCGGGGCCGCCGAGGCGGCGGGGGCGGTCGGCCGCGACGGCCCGGACTTGGCCGGGGCCGGCTCCCGCGACGCGCGCTGCGCCGGCGGCGCGGGCCGTGCGGCACCGGGACGACCGGGGCGCGGCGGAGCCGCGGGACGGGGGCCGGGAACGGGGCGGGGGGTCGGCGCGGTGCGGCCGGAAGACGGCGTGGCGCGGGGACCCTGGGCACTCTCGTGAATCTGAGGCTCCTCGGGAATGAGAGGCATGGGCTGATATTTATCAAACATTGGTGCGGCTCGCGTGGGCGGGTGCCACTTAGGCCGAGCGGAAGGATCAGAAGTCGAAGCCGAGCTGACCTTCGACCTCCGCAACGCCTCCGTCTGCCCAGACGCGGACCTTCTTGAGGTGCCGCCACCTGGGCAGCGCATCAAGATACGCCCACGACAGCCGGTGGTACGGGGTGGGTCCCCGCTCCTCCAGCGCGGCCTTGTGCACGGGCGACGGATATCCGGCATTGGCCGCAAAGCCGAAGTCTGCATGCTCGATACCCAGTTCGGCCATCATTTTGTCGCGGTAAACCTTGGCGATCACCGAAGCCGCCGCGACGGCCACGCACGACTGGTCGCCCTTGATGACCGTACGGACCCTCCAGGGGGCCCCCAGGTAATCGTGCTTCCCGTCGAGGATGACCGCGTCCGGAGGGACGGGCAGACCCTCCAGGGCACGCACCGCCGCGAGCCGCAGCGCCGCCGTCATCCCCAGGCTGTCGATCTCCTCCGGAGAGGCGTGCCCGAGGGCGTACGCGGTCACCCATGTCTGCAGTTCCGCGGCGAGTGCGGTACGCCGCTTCACGGTCAGCAGTTTGGAGTCGGTGAGTCCCACGGGCGGACGGCGCAGTCCGGTGACCGCCGCGCAGACGGTGACGGGACCGGCCCAAGCACCGCGCCCCACCTCGTCGACACCGGCAATGACCTTCGCTCCGGTCGTCGCCCTGAGGGAGCGTTCGACGGTGTGAGTGGGGGGTTCGTACGGCATGGCGCCCTTAGCGTACGCTGCGCGGATCCCGCTGCGACACCCCGCCTTCCCTTGGGCATCACCCCGCCCCGAACGCGGACGGCCGGGGTCCGGTGTGAAATCCCGTTTGTTCGCTCAAGCACATTCCGGCGTGGCGCGTCATCGCGACCCGGGCGGTGTCCCACACATCACTGTTCGCCCTGTCGGACATCGCTCCCCCGGCCGCAATTCAAGGGGAGTAGACATCCGGAAGAAGCTTGATTCGCGGCCCGTCCGCCCCTTCGGCGGTCACATGTGGAAGCGCTCCGCCCACGCCGGGTCGCATTCGCGAATCATCGCGCGAAGCGCAGGTCACAAGGACGACGGGACCCAGTCGGGCAGTGCCTCCGTGCGCCGCACCCACTCGGCGGGCGGGGCCCCGGCCTTCCCCGAGGCGAGCACCCCGCCCACGATGGCGCAGGTGGTGTCCACGTCACCGCCGGCCCGGGCAGTCGTCCAGAACGCGTCCTCGAAGTCGGCCAGACACCGGGCGGCCGACCAGAGCGCGAAGGGCACCGTGTCGTGCGCTGTCGTGCGCCGTCCGGAGCCGAGGACCGCGGCGACGGTGGCCACGTCGCCGTAGTCGAGCATGTCGCGGGCGCGCCGCAGACCGGCGCCGACGGCGCTCCTGGCCGGTACGAGGTCGATGACGCCGCCGAGCAGCGCCTGCGCGGTCGGCGGCCCGCCGGGCGCGGCGGCCAGTGCGGCCGCCGCGGCCACGGCCATGGCGCCCACGACGGCCTCACGGTGCTGGTGGGTGGGGTAGGCGGAGATCTCGGCCTGGTGGGTGGCCTGCTCCGGATCGTCCGCGTACCAGGCGCCCAGGGGCGCGGTGCGCATGGCGGCGCCGCTCCCCCACGACCCGTGCCCCTTGAACAGGGCAGGCGCCAGTGTGCGCCAGTCGCCGCCCTCGCTGATCCGCCGCAGCAGCCCCGCCGTACCCGCGCCGTACCCGCGCTCCGGTGCGTGGCGCCGGGCGAAGGACTGCGCCAGGGCGTCCTGGTCGACACGGTGGTGGGCGGCCAGGACGGTGATCACGGAACAGGCCATCTCGGTGTCGTCCGTCCACTGCCACGGGCCGGACGGCAGCTCGCGGCGCCTGAGCAGCGGGTAGTTCGCCGGGGCGAAGAACTGCGAGCCCAGCGCGTCCCCCACCGCGAGCCCGCGCGCACTGGCCAGCGCTCGTTCCAGGCGCACGCCCGGAGAGGAGTCAGGGGTCATCGCTCAGCCGCTCCATCCAGTGATCCCGTACGATTCCGGCTCGCGCCACCGCTCAAACTGACGATCGAGCGTGTAGCGGCCGTCGTCCCCGAGAACGAGCATCCGCATCTCGGCGTTCCCCGGGTTCGAGAGGCACTCGAACTCCGCGACGGTCCAGTGGAACCAGCGCATGCAGAACAGCCGCATGGCCAGGCCGTGGGTCACCAGGAGGACGTTGGGCGGGTGGTCGGGGTCCTCGAAGCTGCGGAAGAGGCTCTCCAGGAAGCCGCCGACCCGGTCGTAGACGTCGGCTCCGGACTCGCCCTGGGCGAAGCGGTAGAAGAAGTGCCCGTAGGCGTCCCGGTAGGTCTTCTGGAGGCGCACGTCGTCGCAGTCCTGCCAGTTCCCCCAGTCCTGCTCGCGCAGCCGCGGCTCTTCGCGCACGCGTATGAGGCTCGGGTCCAGGTGGAAGGCGTGGAGGGTCTCGTGGGTGCGCCGGTAGGGGGAGACGTAGACGCTCACGCGTTCGCGTCCGAGCAGTTCCCGCAGTTCCTTGCCGGTCTCCTCGGCCTGTCGCCGGCCCCGCTCGGTGAGTGCCAGCGCGTGGTCGGGCTCGCGCTCGTACACGGAGTCATCGACGTTGCCCGTTGACTCGCCGTGCCGGACAAGGATGATGCGCCGTGGTCGTGCCATGCCAGAACAGTAGATCGGGCCGGCGCCGTTCGAGGACTCCGGCGGGCCTCGTACGGCGCACATCACACAAATCGTGCGGCACGCGCCACACGCGCGCGTGGGCGTGCGTCCGCCGTCACACCGTCCAGGTGCTCTCGAGTTCCACGATGTCACCCGTGAGCGACGCCACGTCGGCCTCCGTCTGGGCACGCAGCGCGAGGCGCTCCACGCGCTCGGTGCGGTACTTGCCGTGCTCGGCGGAGGACTGCCACATGGACAGCACGAGGAACTCGTTGCCGGGGGCCTCACCGAACAGGCCGCGCACCATGCCGGGCGAGCCGGCCATCGCCGGGTTCCAGACCTTCTCCTGCATCAGCGTGAAGTGCTCGGTGCGCTCCTCGTGGACCCGGCAGAGGGCGACCCGCAGCAGGTCGGCGTCCGAGAAGCGGGGTTCGAAGCCGGTCTTCACGTCGAACCGGTAGTCGAACAGCCGGGCCTGGGCGTCCTTGAAGGTGCCGGCCTGCGCCGCGGCCAGCCGGTCGTGGGAGCGGGCCATGAAAGAGTCGTAGAGGGCGCGGCTCTCCCAGAAGGCGAAGATGTGCGCGACACCCGGCCGTACCCGGCTCCACCCGCCCCCCTGTCCCCGAAACCCCGGCTCTCCCAGAAGCCCCGCCCATTTCCGCTGCCCCCGCTCGAAGCCCCGGCGGTCCACCACGGTGCAGCGAATCCACTTGACCAGCACCGCGCCATCGTAAGGCCCTGGGACGTGGCCTCGGTCACTCTCGTGGGGACAGCGCCCGCGCAAGCGCCCCCGCGCGCGTGGCACGATGGACAACAAGCGCCCACGGAAGGGAAGTTGAGGCAGAGGGGCGCACAAGGTCGGTCAAAGGGAGCCAGATGAGCGGACTCAGCAAGGGGATCGGCAAGGTCGAGGTCGCGGTCAAGTGGGATCCCAGTCCCGCGGGGCAGCCGCCCACCGACCTGGATCTGGTCGCCGCAACCTACCGGGCGGGCGACCCGCATGGCGAACCAGCCTATGTGGTGCATTTCGACAGCCGCTCTCCCGACGGCACCATCTATCTCAACCGGGACAGCAGGGACGGCCAGGGCTTCGGGTGGGACGAGGTGATGACGCTGGAACTCGACCGGCTCGGCGACGGGTACGCGCGCGTGGTGGTCGGCGTCGTCATCCAGCAGCGTCCGGCACGCCGCACCTTCGCCGGCGTCCTCGCTCCCGGGATGCGCGTGCGAGAGGGGTACACCGTCCTCGCCGAGGACGACTTCGGCGGCGTCCTCGGCGCGACGGCGGCCACACTCGCGGAGTTCACGCGGAACGAGGCGGGCACCTGGGAGTTCCGCCCCGGCGTCCAGGGCTTCGAGGACGACCCGGAGGGCTTCACCCACAGCATGGGCCGGGCACGCCCGTCGTAGCCGAAACGCGGAAGGGGCGCCGGCCCATTGCCGGCGCCCCTTACTTCACGGCGTTGCCGTCCGATCAGCTGCAACCGCTGGTCGAGCCGCAGCCCTCGCAGATGTAGCAGGAGCCGGCCCGCTGCATCTTCGTGCCGCACGAGAAGCACAGCGGGGCGTCGGCCTGGATGCCGAGCTGCATCTCCACCAGCTCGGCGCTGGTGTGCGCCTGCTGGGGCGCGGGCTTGGCCGCCTCGACCTCGGCCTTCGGCGTGGCGACCGCCTTCAGGTCGGTCTGGCGTGGCGCCGACTGGGCCAGGCCCTCGACGTCGACCTCGTCGTCGGCCGGCTCGTAGGAGCCGGTCTCGAGGTGGCGCTGGCGCTCCTCGGCGGAGTGGATGCCGAGCGCGGAGCGCGTCTCGAAGGGCAGGAAGTCCAGCGCCAGGCGGCGGAAGATGTAGTCGACGATCGACTGCGCCATCCGCACGTCCGGGTCGTCGGTCATGCCGGCCGGCTCGAAGCGCATGTTGGTGAACTTCGAGACGTACGTCTCCAGCGGCACGCCGTACTGGAGGCCCACCGACACGGCGATCGAGAAGGCGTCCATCATTCCCGCGAGGGTGGAGCCCTGCTTGGACATCTTCAGGAAGACCTCGCCGAGACCGTCGTCAGGGTAGGAATTGGCGGTCATGTAGCCCTCGGCGCCGCCGACCGTGAAGGAGGTGGTGATGCCGGGCCGACCCTTGGGCAGCCGCTTGCGGACCGGGCGGTACTCGACGACCTTCTCGACCGCGCTGCGGATCGTGTCCTCGGCCTTCGCGGCGACCTCGGTCTTCTCGTCCTTCTTCTTCGCGGAGAGCGGCTGACCGACCTTGCAGTTGTCGCGGTAGATGGCGAGCGCCTTGACGCCCAGCTTCCACGCCTCGAAGTAGATCTCCTCGACCTCCTCGACGGTCGCCGATTCCGGCATGTTGACCGTCTTGGAGATGGCGCCGGAGATCCACGGCTGGATCGCGGCCATCATGCGGACGTGGCCCATCGGGGAGATGGCGCGCTCGCCCATGGCGCAGTCGAACACCTCGTAGTGCTCGTGCTTGAGGCCGGGGGCGTCGATCACGTTGCCGTGCTCGGCGATGTGGGCGACGACCGCCTCGATCTGCTCCTCCTGGTAGCCCAGGCGGCGCAGGGCCTGCGGGACGGTGCCGTTGACGATCTGCATCGAGCCGCCGCCGACCAGCTTCTTGAACTTGACCAGCGCGAGGTCGGGCTCGACGCCCGTGGTGTCGCAGGACATGGCCAGGCCGATGGTGCCGGTGGGCGCGAGGACGGACGCCTGGGAGTTGCGGAAGCCGTTCTTCTCGCCGATCCGCAGCACGTCCTGCCAGGCCTCCGTGGCCGCGGCCCAGACCGGCGTGTCCAGGTCGTCCATGCGGACGGCCGTGGCGTTGGCGTCGGCGTGCTGCTTCATGACCCGCAGGTGCGGCTGGGAGTTGCGGGCGTAGCCGTCGTACGGGCCGACGACCGCGGCGAGCTCGGCCGAGCGCCGGTAGGCGGTACCGGTCATCAGGGAGGTGATGGCTCCGGCGAGGGCGCGGCCGCCGTCGGAGTCGTAGGCGTGGCCCGTCGCCATCAGCAGCGCGCCGAGGTTGGCGTAGCCGATGCCGAGCTGGCGGTACGCGCGGGTGTTCTCGCCGATCTTCTGGGTCGGGAAGTCCGCGAAGCAGATGGAGATGTCCATCGCCGTGATGACCAGCTCGACGACCTGGGCGAAGCGCTCGACCTCGAAGGACTGGTGGCCCTGGCCGTCGTCCTTGAGGAACTTCATCAGGTTCAGCGAGGCGAGGTTGCAGGACGTGTTGTCCAGGTGCATGTACTCGCTGCAGGGGTTCGAGCCGTTGATGCGGCCGGACTCCGGGCAGGTGTGCCAGTGGTTGATCGTGTCGTCGTACTGGATGCCCGGGTCGGCGCAGGCCCAGGCGGCCTCCGCCATCTTGCGGAACAGGTCCTTGGCGTCGACCTGCTCGATGACCTCGCCAGTCATCCGCGCGCGCAGGCCGAACGTCCCGCTCTCCGAGACCGCCTTCATGAACGTGTCGTTCACGCGGACCGAGTTGTTGGCGTTCTGGTACTGGACGGAGGTGATGTCATCGCCACCGAGGTCCATGTCGAAGCCCGCGTCGCGCAGGGCGCGGATCTTCTCCTCCTCCTTGACCTTGGTCTGGATGAAGTCCTCGATGTCGGGGTGGTCGACGTCGAGGATGACCATCTTGGCCGCGCGGCGGGTGGCGCCGCCGGACTTGATGGTGCCGGCGGAGGCGTCGGCACCGCGCATGAAGGAGACGGGCCCGGAGGCGTTGCCGCCGGAGGAGAGCAGTTCCTTGGAGGAGCGGATGCGGGAGAGGTTCAGGCCGGCGCCGGAGCCGCCCTTGAAGATCATGCCCTCTTCCTTGTACCAGTCGAGGATCGACTCCATGGAGTCGTCGACGGACAGGATGAAGCAGGCGGAGACCTGCTGGGGCTGCTTGGTGCCGACGTTGAACCAGACGGGGCTGTTGAAGCTGAAGATCTGGTGCAGGAGGGCGTAGGCCAGCTCGTGCTCGAAGATCTCGGCGTCGGCGGGCGAGGCGAAGTACTTGTTGTCCTCGCCGGCCTGCCGGTACGTCTTCACGATGCGGTCGATCAGCTGCCTGAGGCTGGTCTCGCGCTGCGGAGTACCGACGGCACCGCGGAAGTACTTGCTGGTGACGATGTTGACCGCGTTCACCGACCAGAAGTCGGGGAACTCGACGCCACGCTGCTCGAAGTTGACCGAGCCGTCGCGCCAGTTGGTCATGACGACGTCACGGCGCTCCCAGGCCACCTCGTCGTACGGGTGCACGCCGGGTGTGGTGTGGATGCGCTCGATACGCAGTCCCTTGCCGGCCTTGGTGCCCTTGGCTCGGGAACCTCGTGCCGGACCGCTCGCCGTCTCTGTCATGCCGCCTCCCTGTACGGGCGTAAACGCCCTGAAGTGCCCCTGTTGTTCCGGAGCACGGTGTTCTGTCTGGCGTCGCGGGCACCCTCGCTGCCACCCACGACCGGTTTCACTCACCGCCGCCGAGCCGGGTCAGGACGCGTCGTCCTGACCGGCCCGCTGCTCAGTCGGCGGCGCCTGCGGGCAGGGGGACCTCAGCCGTCCCACCGCGCCCGCGGCCGTCTTCCTGGCACCCCGCGCAAGCGCCGTCGCCGTCCTGCGCGGCGGGGTGCACCGTTCCTTCTCTGAGTTCCGCGATGGCGGACTCGAAGTCCTCCAGCGAGTCGAACGCCCGGTAGACGGACGCGAACCGCAGATAGGCGACGAGATCGAGCTCCTTCAGAGGGCCGAGTATGGCGAGCCCCACGTCGTGAGCGGCCACCTCGGCGCTGCCGCTGGCGCGCACCGCCTCCTCGACCCGCTGGCCCAGCTGGGCGAGCGCGTCCTCGGTGACGGGCCGCCCCTGGCACGCCTTGCGCACACCGTTGATGACCTTGATCCGGCTGAAGGGCTCGGTGACTCCGGACCGCTTGACCACGATGAGCGAGCACGTCTCCACCGTCGTGAACCGACGGGAGCAGTCAGGGCACTGGCGGCGCCTGCGGATGGACGTGCCGTCGTCCGTCGTACGGCTGTCGACCACGCGGCTGTCGGGGTGCCTGCAGAAGGGGCAGTGCATGGACTCCAACCCTCCTCACAGCAGACTCAATGACCTCACCAGACCCACGGGCCCCGCGAAGCAGGCACAAGCATAGGCGATGAACGGCGGCGCGAAGACCGGGGGGAACACAATCTGTGGGCCGCTGTAGCCATCCAACCACTACATGTGGGGATCGACTCCAGTGGGGCAGGTGATACACGCGTGTCGTGTGATGCGGCCACGCGGCGTGCACCGGCGTCGCCGCGCGCAACACGCCGCGGTGGCGCCCGCGCCTGCCGGGGAGCCTACGGAGATACCGTGAGCGCCGCACGGAGGACGCGTGGGACTCCCGGGCGGACGGGAGGCGGCACCCGGATGACGGCATACCGGATGGCAGACTGGGGCAGCCGCCCACGAGGGCGCCGTCCCGGCGGTGAAGAGTACAACAATGAGCGCTTTTGCCTGCCGGTCAGCGCACTGCCCTTACACCCAGATACGTGATCAAGTCCGGCTCTCGGCGTTTTTTCACTCGAACGTGTGTTTGGCGCAACCTTTCGAAAGCAACTACCGTTGTGCCGGAGGGAGACCATCGAGAGGGGCCGACGTGACCACCACCGCAGACAGTGCCACCATCACTGCCCAGGACCGCTCCCAGGGCCGACTCGAGCCGGTGCATGCGATGAACGAAGCCACGAATCCCGAGGGGCACAAGCGCTCCCTGCCGGGCCGACCTCCGGGCATCCGGGCGGACAGCTCGGGCCTCACCGACCGTCAGCGCCGGGTGATCGAGGTCATCAGGGACTCCGTGCAGCGGCGCGGCTACCCGCCGTCGATGCGGGAGATCGGGCAGGCGGTCGGCCTCTCCAGCACCTCCTCGGTCGCGCACCAGCTGATGGCCCTGGAGCGCAAGGGGTTCCTGCGGCGTGACCCGCACCGTCCGCGCGCGTACGAGGTCCGCGGCTCCGACCAGGCCACCGCGTTGCAGCCGACGGACACGGTCGGCAAGCCGGCCGCCTCGTACGTCCCTCTGGTCGGCCGGATCGCCGCCGGTGGCCCCATCCTCGCCGAGGAGTCGGTCGAGGACGTCTTCCCTCTTCCCCGGCAGCTGGTCGGTGACGGAGAACTCTTCGTCCTGAAGGTCGTCGGCGACTCGATGATCGAGGCCGCGATCTGCGACGGCGACTGGGTCACCGTCCGCCGTCAGCAGGTCGCCGAGAACGGCGACATCGTGGCCGCGATGATCGACGGCGAGGCCACCGTCAAGCGCTTCAAGCGCGAGGACGGCCATGTCTGGCTCCTCCCGCACAACGCGGCGTACGAGCCGATCCCGGGCGACGAAGCGACCATCCTCGGCAAGGTGGTGGCGGTCCTGCGGCGCGTCTGAGTACCGCGCCGGGCGGACTCGCCCACCTGCCCCCTTGATCGGGCCCCGGGACCCCTGCGCCGGTTCCGGGGCTCCGTGCTGTGCGGTGCCTGGTCGTACGAGGCGGCTCCCTCGTCATAGTGCTTTCGGACCGTGGGGGTGGGGGGGGGGGCGGCCCGGGCGGGGCCCCCCCCCCCCCCCCGGGCCCCCGCGGGGGCCCCCCCCCGGGGGGGGGCCCCCCCGCCGCCGCGGCGGGGGGGGGGGGGGGGGGGGCGGCGGCGGGGCGGGTCGTCGGGGGGGCCCCCCGGGTACTTTGGTTTGCGGGGGGGGGGGGGGGCCGCCCCGCCCCCGCCCCCCCCCACCCCCACGGTCACTTGCCCTCCTGCTCGGCCACCGCGTTGATGGCCGCCAGCGACTTGCGGACCTGGTTGCGGTCCGTGGTGTGCCAGAAGTCGGGCAGCGACGCCTTCAGATAGCCGCCGTACCTGGCCGTCGCCAGACGCGGATCCAGCACGGCGACCACACCCCGGTCCCCCGAGGCCCGCACGAGACGTCCGGCGCCCTGGGCCATGAGGAGCGCCGCATGGGTGGCGGCCACCGCCATGAAGCCGTTGCCGCCGGCGTCCTCCACGGCCTTCTGGCGGGCGCTCATCACCGGATCGTCGGGGCGCGGGAACGGAATCTTGTCCATGACGACCAGCTGGCAGCCGGGTCCGGGGACGTCCACGCCCTGCCAGAGCGACAACGTGCCGAAGAGGCACGTCTTCGGGTCCGCCGCGAAGTTCTTGATCAGCTCGCCCAGCGTCTCCTCGCCCTGGAGCAGGATCGGAAACTCGGGGATACGGCCCCGCAGCTCCTCGGCGGCCAGCTGGGCCGCCCGCATGGAGGAGAACAGACCGAGCGTGCGTCCGCCCGCCGCCTGGATCAGCTCCGTCAGCTCGTCGAGCATGTCGCCCCGGTCACCGTCCCGCGCGGGACGCGCCAGGTGCTTGGCGATGTACAGGATGCCCTGCTTGCGGTAGTCGAAGGGGGAGCCGACGTCGACCCCCTTCCACCGCGGCACGTCGTCGCCCTCGGTGCCCTCCGGCGCGAGACCGAGGGAGGCGCCGACGCCGTTGAAGTCCCCGCCGAGTTTGAGGGTCGCCGAGGTCAGGACGACGGAGCGGTCCGCGAAGAGCTTCTCCCGCAGCAGGCCCGAGACGGACATGGGAGCGACGCGCAGGGAGGCGCCGAAGCGGTCGTGGCGCTCGTACCAGACGACGTCCCACTCGGAACCGTTGGTGATGCGCTCCGCCACGTCGTGCACGTTCTCCACCGAGGCCAGCGCCTGTTTGCGGACGGCGTCCTCGTCCTGGACCGCCCTGTCACGGGTCGCGCCCAGGGCGGAGATGACATTGCGCGAGGCGTCCCGCAGTGCCAGCAGCACATAGCCGAGGTCCTCGGGGATCTCTTCCAGGCGGCCGGGCAGGGCCAGTTCCATCAGACGCTCGAAGCCCTCGGCCGCGGTCTGCAACTGATCGGCGGCCTTCTCGTTCACCAGCTTGGCGGCACGGCGCACCGCGCGGTTGACCTGGCCGGGGGTGAGCTCACCGGTGGCGACGCCCGTGACCCGTGAGACGAGCTCGTGCGCCTCGTCGACGATGAGCACCTCGTGCTGCGGGAGGACCGGCGCGCCCTCGATGGCGTCGATCGCGAGCAGCGCGTGGTTGGTGACGACGACCTCGGCGAGCTTGGCGTGCTCACGGGCCATCTCGGCGAAGCATTCGGCGCCGTAGGCGCACTTGGACGCGCCCAGGCACTCCCGCGACGAGACCGACACCTGCGCCCAGGCCCGGTCGGACACTCCGGGTGTCAGGTCGTCGCGGTCGCCGGACTCGGTCTCGTCGGCCCAGTCGCGCAGCCGCAGCAGGTCCTGGCCCAGCTTGCTGGTCGGCGCGGCAGCCTCGAACTGGTCGAACAGTCCCTCCTCCTCGTCCTGCGGCATGCCTTCGCGCAGGCGGTGCAGGCACAGATAGTTCGACCGGCCCTTGAGCATGGCGAACTCCGGGCGGCGGCGCAGCAGCGGGTGCAGGGCGTCGACCGTGCGCGGCAGGTCCCGCTCGACGAGCTGGCGCTGGAGGGCGAGGGTGGCGGTGGCCACGACCACTCTCTCCCCGTGGGCGAGGGCGGGCACGAGGTAGCCGAGGGACTTTCCGGTGCCGGTGCCGGCCTGGACCAGCAGATGCGAGCCGTCGTCGATCGCGTCCTCGACGGCTTGGGCCATGGTCACCTGGCCGGGGCGCTCCGAACCGCCGACGGCGGCGACAGCGGCATGCAGGAGTTCGGGGAGGGAGGGCTTCGTCATAGCGCGACCACCCTACGGCTCGGGACTGACAATCGGGCGATCAAGGCGAGTTCCGGTGGCTGGGTATCTCCTACTCCCGTCCGGCGGGGTGGGAACCGGATCGGCCCGGTCTGTGTACCGGACGTGATGACAGCGGGGCTCACTGTCACAGCAGATCACGCAAGGCCCGCTCGCGGATCATGAGGGCGGCCCGCTTGGCGGGCAGATCGACCTCGGCGGCGAACCGGAAGCCGGCGCTCAGAAATGCGGCCACGGAGGGTGCGTTGCGCAGGTCGGGTTCGGCGAGGACGCGGGCGCAGGTGACGCGTTGGTCGAGCACCAGGTCGGCCACGGCTTTGAGCAGGGTGCTGCCGAGCCCTCGCCCACGGTCGGCGACGCCGCCGACCAGGAGATGGATACCGGTGTCGTGCGGCCGGGCCGGGTAGTGCCGGGCCAGGGGATCGAGGTCGGCCCGGTAGACCTCCCAGTAGCTCATCGGCGTGCCTTCGAGCAGGCCGATGCAGGGGACACTGCGGCCGTCGCCGTCGAGTTGCGCGAGCAGATGGATCTCGGTCACGTTCTGCTCCCCGGCCAGCTGCCAGAACTCCGCGACGGCGGGGTCGTTCATCCAGCGGCTGATCAGCGGCAGATCCCGCTCCAGCCGGACGGGAACCAACTGGAACGCGCCGACGGGGGTGAGGGTGGGGCCCCAGTCACCCACGCCGTCGAGCAGGTCGGCCACGGCCGGGGTGCGCGTCCCGGTCATCCCCCCGAAACGCGCGACGAAGTCGTCCGGCAGTCGCAGTTCGAGCGTGTCCGCCCCGTCGGTACCCGCCTCGGTCACGCGGAGGCGGGGAGCGGTTGCCGGTGCTTGCCCGGTGGCGGCTTCGGCGTCGGTGGGAGGCATGGCGCGCTCCTTTCGGAAGGAGGGTCTACGGAGGACGGGAGTCGAAGTCACGTCGGAGTGCGGGGCAGGGAACGGTCAGAGGAACAGGGGGTTGGCGATGGTGACGTAGACGGACTGGGTGTCGACCGGGCCGACGAGTTCGTCGAGGCCGTGCAGCCGGGTCAGCAGGTTGGCCTTGCAGCGCAGCACCGGCGAGTCGAGCAGGCGGGCCGGCAGCGTGGAGCGCATACGGGCCGGGCCGGAGGCCGTGGCGGCGAGGAAGCGGCGGAAGGCGGCCAGCAGCAGCCGCTCGTCGGCGAGCCGTTGGGAGCCGAAGGCGCCGATCAGACCGAACACGTTGTTGACGGCGAGGTAGTACGCGAAGCGTTCGTCGGTGACGTCGTCGGAGACGAAGGTGTCGCTGTGCTCGCCGATCCCGGGCAGCCGGGCGTCGAGCTCCGCGTGCCGGGACACGCGGAAGTAGTAGCCCTGGTTGTCGCGGTAGCGACCGCCCGCGGGCCAGCCTTCGTCGTCCAGCAGGAGCAGCGTGTTCTGCTGGTGCGCCTCCAGGGCGACTCCGGCCTCGCCATCCAGCCACAGCACGGGGCGGACCACCTGTTCGAGGTAGCGCAGGAACCACTCGGTGGCGACGGCTCTCGACGGACGGCCGGTGCGGACGGCGAGGCCGGTGACGACCTCGGCCAGGCGGGACCGCAGGGAAAGGGGGGCACCGGCTCGGGGGTAGGGCCGGGGTGCCACGAGTCCCGCGACGCAGGAGACGTCGTCCGCCGCATGGAACGGGTTGTGCCGGATCATCACGTCCAGACCCGGCACCGGTGTCCCGTCCTGGTCGTCCACGGCCAGCCAGGCCGGGTCGCGGACGATGTCGAAACCGGGGTGCGCCGCGTGCCACTCCCGGGAGAGACCACTGCGTAGCAGCCGGTGGACCTCCACACCCCGGTGCAGTTCCTTGCGGAGGTTCTCACGACGGGAGTTGGTGATGCGCAGGCCCAGCGACAGCTTGAGCATGGCGGCCGTGCCGGTGCGGTGGACGGTGCGTACGGAGGAGGTGGGACACCAGGACGGCCCACAGGGGCCGAGGTCGCGCAGGAGTCCCGCGTCGAGCAGGGCCGCCGCGGCCGGGCGGTGGCGTACCTCGCGCGACTGCCACGGGTGCAGCGGCAGGGCGGTGTATCCGTCGGGCAGGGGCAGCTCCGCTCCGGCGAGCCGAGCGGTGAGCAGCCCCGCGGGTACCGTCCGGCCGCGTTCGGTCCAGGCGGAGTCGGTGGCGAGTACGGAGTCGGCGACCGCCAGCCAGTGCAACGGGAAGGAGCCCCGCGATTCGGGCGAGTAGTGGCGGACTTCGGCTTCCGACAGGCCTTCGCGGCTCTTCGGGGTCGGGTGCAGCGGATGCCCGAGCAGGAGGGCCTGCTCGGCGGAGAGGAAGCGGTCGGTTCCGTCGGTGGGGCGGTGCCGGCGGTCACGGAGGAAGAGGGTGGTGCCACGAACGGAGTCGGCGACACGGGCCACGAGGTCGAGTGCGGCGGTGTCGCAGGGCTCGGCCGAACCCCGCTCCGGTGACGGGTCGGCGGCTGCGGGCCCACGCAAGGGTCTGGGCACGCGGCTCCTGACGCGTGCTTCCCGCGCGAGCAGGGCGGCGACCGTGACGGCGTCGGCCGGCGGGGCGTCCTCCGGGGCGTCGGCCAGGTACGGAAGGCCGAAGCGGTGCCAGCCCGTCGGGGACCAGTGGTGGACGGGCACGAGCAGGGCCGTCCCGCCGGCCCGGAGGGGGATGCGGAGGGTGCCGTAGCTGGGGGCTGCGGCACCGGTCTCGCGCACCCAGCAGCGCAGGAGGTTCTCCACGGCCGCGGCCTGGGCGGCGGTGTGCGGGTCGGGGTGTTCGAGGAGGTCGGTGGGTGTGCCGTCGGGCCGTGGAGCGGCCGATGTCCTTCGCGGCTGGCGGGGAACCGTCTCGGCCGGGTCGGGGGTGCGGCGGGAGCGGCCGTGGGGAATGGGGGTGAGGTTCAAGACGGCTCCTCGGGGTGACGTTCGGGTCGACGATGCCCGGCGATGACGGGCCGGTTGGGCGACCGTGGGGGCGGCGGTCAGGGCGGCAGCGGGGCGGTACGGGTCGAGCGGTGGGGTCGGAGGGGTGCGTATCCGGGGGTATCCGGGGGTTTCGGGATGTGCCGGTGGGGCGGCTGGGCGGAGCGGGGCGGTCGCCTTCGGCGGGCCGTCCGGCCCGTGAGGTCAGGGGTTCGGCAGGGCTAGCGTCGGGCGTGGGGGGGGCGGGCGTCGGGCGTCGGGCGTCGGGCGTCGGGCGTCGGGCGTCGGGCGTCGGGTGAACTGATCGGCCCGTCCGGCTCAGGCACCAGTGGCTCGGGCCAGGTCGGTGGCGCGGGGCCAGTGCCGGCTCGGACCTGCTCGTCCCGGGGCACCGGCCGACGAAGACGGCCGGAGGGCTTATCCCGCGTTACCCCGCGCCTTCCGAGCGGCCGGTGAGTCGCGGCTGCCTCCGAGGGGTCCCGCGCTCCTGGCCGTCCCGGCCGGTGTGGCCTCGGGCCGCCGCTTCGACCGCGTCGGCCAGGCGGCCGAGCACCGCGGCGGCCTGCTCGTCGGTGATCGTCAGCGGGGGAAGGAGTCGTACGACGCTTGCGTGGCGGCCGCCGAGTTCGACGATCAGGCCCCGCCGCAGGCACTCCCGTTGGACGGCGGCGGCGAGTTCGGGTGCGGCGGGACGGGGCTCTCGGACGCGGGATGACGCCGGCCCCGGGCTGTCATTCCCACAGTCACCCGCGCCGAGGCCCCAGTCATCGCCCCTCGCTGACGGCAACTCCCGGGCGTCGCCGTGGCGGAATCCCTCGTCTCCCGACGCCCGGCCGGCCCCGGCGCGACGCTGCTCCGCTACGACCACACCGTCCACCGCCGCCGTCGCTCCAGTCTTTCCCGTGCCCAAGCTTCCCGGCGTGCCCCGCGTCCCCACACCGGTCCCGCCCGGCCCAGCCGCCGCGCTGCCCCCGCTGTCCGTCCCGAAGTCCCCTTCCGGGTCCACCAGTTCGAGGCCGATCATCAACCCGCGGCCGCGTACCTCGCCGACGCAGGGGAAGTGGGCGGCCAGGTCGCGGAGTTGGGTCAGCATGTGGAGGCCGAGGGACGCGGCGTGTTCGGCCAGGCGGTTCTCGCGGACATGGGCCAGGGTGGCCGTGCCGGCGGCCATGGCGAGCTGGTTGCCGCGGAACGTTCCCGCGTGGGCGCCGGGCTCCCAGACGTCGAGGTCGTCGCGGTAGACCACGACGGCCAGTGGAAGGCTGCCGCCGATGGCCTTGGACAGCACCATCACGTCCGGTGTCACACCGCTGTGCTCCACCGCCCAGAAGGTGCCCGTGCGGCCCACCCCTGTCTGGATCTCGTCGGCGATCAGTGGGACCGACCGGTCCTCGGTGATGCGGCGCATGCGCCGCATCCAGTCGTCCGGGGCGGGAATCACCCCGCCCTCACCCTGGACGGGTTCGACGATCATCCCGGCGGGCAGCGGTACGCCCGACTTCGGGTCGTCCAGGACCGACTCGGTCCAGCGGGCGGCGAGTTCGGCTCCACGTGCGCCGCCGACGCCGAAGGGGCAGCGGTAGTCCTGGGGGTAGGGCAGGCGCGCGACCCGTACGTCGGCGGCGTGGCCCGAGGCGGCGAGCGCTCCCTCGGTCATCCCGTGGTAGGCGCCGGCGAAGGCCAGCATCCCGGTGCGGCCGGTGGCGGCCCGGACGAGTTTGAAGGCGGCCTCCACCGCGTCCGTGCCGGCCGGGCCGCAGAACTGCACGCGTGCCCGGCCGGCGAGTCCGGGCGGCAGGGTGTGGAACAGCTCGGTGACGAAGGCGTCCTTGACGGGTGTGGCGAGGTCGAGGGCGTGCAGGGGCGCGCCGGAGTCGAGGACCTTTCGGATGGCCTCCAGGACAACGGGGTGGTTGTGGCCGAGGGCAAGGGTGCCCGCGCCGGAGAGGCAGTCCAGGTAGCGGCGGCCGTCCGCGCCCTCGACGGTGAGCCCGCGTGCCCGTACGGGCACGATCGGCAGGGCTCGCGCATAGGTGCGCGCCGCCGACTCGCGCGCCGACTGCCGCCGCAGGATCCCCTCGAGCGAGGCGTGCGCCCCCGCGGACGCGCAGCTTACGGGCGCAGACTCCGTCACGGTCACGGCTCCTTGTCCTCCCGCTGTTCCATGGCGTCGGCCTGCCACTGACGCAAGGCGCCGGCCTCTCGCGCTCCCGGGGCGAGTCACCGCCCACGGCGCGGGGGTCCCGGACGCGGACATCAGGACCCTCACCGCTACAACCCCGGACGGTGCGCACGGTTACGGGTGCGCTCAAGATCCCTGGCGTCAGAGATCGTTGCTCGTCGGCGCGCCGGGCCCGGGGGTGGTGTGACCAACCCTCGGCGGGCTCGCACGGGACATCGGACAATGGGGATCGGATCGCAGGCGAAACCGGCGGAGCAGGCGCGAGGACCGAGGGCATGAGCGACGAGACACCGCCCGTGGCGGGGCTGACCACGGGAGCTCTGGCCCGCCGCCTGGGCGTCTCCCCGACCACCCTGCGCTCCTGGGACCGCCGCTACGGACTGGGGCCCGCCGTGCGGGAGGGGGGACGGCACCGACGCTGGAGTCCCCAGGACATCGCGATGGTGGAGGAGATGTGCCGGCTGACGTCGGCGGGCACGCCACCGGCCGAGGCCGCCCGGGTGACCCGCCTCGGGCGCGGCGGCCCGCCCGGGCAGACCGAACCGTCCCCCGCCGTGCCCTCCGCCCGGCGTGCGTCGTCGTTGGGGGCGGGTGAGCCGCCCCTCCGTGGGGGCGCCGGCAGCGGGCTGCCGCTGGGCGACGTGCGGCAGGAGTGCCGGGGCCTGGCCCGTGCCGCGGTGCGCCTGGACGCGCCGGAGCTGGAGAGCCGGCTGCTGGATGCGGTCCGGCGGTACGGGCTGACCGTGGCGTGGGAGGAGGTGATGGTGCCGACCCTGCGCGCGGTGGGCCGCAAGTGGGTGTCGTCCGGCGAGCGGTACGTGGAAGTGGAGCACCTGCTGTCCTGGCAGGTGTCGACCACCTTGCGCAGCATGCCGCTGCTGCTGCCCCGCGCCGCGGTCCGGGTGGACGTTCCGCCGGTGGTGCTGGCCTGCGTGCCCGGTGAGCAGCACTCCCTCCCCCTGGAGGCGCTGAACGCGGCGCTGGGCGAGCGTGGGGTACCGACCCGGATGCTGGGCGCCGCGGTGCCGGTGGAGGCGCTGCTTGCCTGCGTGCGGCGTACCGGTCCGACCGCCGTGGTCCTGTGGGCGCAGGCCCGCTCCACCGCGTCGGTGCCGCTGGCCCGGCGGGTCGCGGCTCTGGAGTGGGGGGCGCCGGGGGCGCGTGGGCGGCCTGCCGTCCTGCCCGCCGGTCCAGGCTGGGAGCGGCGGGCCTGTCGGGACTTCCCCCGCTGCGTCGGCCTGCGGGACGCGGTCGGGACGCTGAGCCGCCTCTGCGGTGGCGACGGTGCCGCGGCGCACTCCGCACGAGTGCGCTGAGGGGCAGGATTTGGGGCGAACGGCCTGACCGGAGAACCGACGGTGGCGGAACCACTGCCCGTAGCGAAACCGTTGCCGTTCCGTCGGCGGGCCCCCATGCCGAACGCATAGTGTGTGGTGCCGTTCGCGCACGCCGTGGGACCGGGGTGAACCGGCCCCGGACTCACGGTGGGCATGCGACGGCAAGCAGCAAGTCCGTTCTTAGCAGGGGGAGTCAGAGCATGCGACCCATACGCCCGTTCTTCACCGCGCGTCGAGGAGGGGGCGCCCGCCGCACAACCTCCCCCGTACTGACCGCCGTTGCCCTGGCCTCCGGGCTCGCGCTCCTCGCCACGGGCTGCGACTCGGGCGACAGCGCGGCCGACGGGCGGCCCTCCGCCGTCGCGACCGCCGACGACATGGCCGGAACCGGCGACGGAAAGATCAAGATCCCGGACGACATCAGGAAGAAGCTCAAGGAACACGGGATCGACATCGACAAGTGGAAGAACGGCGCCTGGAAGGACTGGAACCAGGACGACTGGCTCCGTGAGGCGAAGGACTACGTCAACCCGATCATCAAGGACCTGTGGGATCCCGAGCGGATGCGTCGCGCCAAGGACCCGGACAAGGGCGTCGACAACGATCTCTCGGGCGACCAGGGTGTCACCGACCCGACTCCGGCCCCGGTGACGGCGCGTGCTGTCTCGCCGGCGTACCACGCGAACGCGGCGACGGCGGGGAAGGTGTTCTTCGACTCCCCCGAGGGCACGATGGTCTGTTCGGCGACGGTCGTTCAGGACCCGGCCCACCCGGGCAAGTCCAACCTCGTGTGGACGGCAGGCCACTGCGTGCACGCCGGCAAGAAGGGCGGCTGGTACCGCAACATCGCCTTCGTGCCCTCGTACAACGACGCGGGCCGCAGCACCGCCGATCTGCAGAACGCCGGCAAGGACGAGGTCGCCCCGTACGGCGTGTGGTGGGGGGACTGGACGAAGGCCTCGGAGCAGTGGATCGAGCAGGGCGGTCCGACCGGAGGGCAGGGTGCCGCCTACGACTTCGCGGTCATCCATGTGACGCCCGAGCAGGGCGGCGGCGGCCGATCGCTGGAGGAGACAGTCGGTGCTGCGCTCCCTGTGGACTTCGCCGCCCCGGCCGTGCCCAAGGTGCAGAGCCTGACCGCGACCGGCTACCCGGCCGCGCCCCCGTACGACGGGCAGCGGCTGTACCAGTGCCAGGACAAGCCGGGCCGGCTGTCGCTGAACGCCTCGGACCCGACGATGTACCGCATCGGCTGCACCATGACCGGCGGCTCCTCCGGCGGCGGCTGGGTCGCGACCGGCTCGGACGGCAGGCCCGCCCTGGTCTCCAACACCTCGATCGGCCCCGTGACGGCCGGCTGGCTGGCGGGTCCGCGACTGGGCCCGGCGGCCAAGAGCGTGTACGACGCGGTCAGCGGCAAGTTCGCCGGACAGTAGGCCGTCACGGCGGCGGGGCGCCCGACGGGGGCCTTCTCACGGGAACCTTCACCGTCCCGCCGCGCGCACGACACCAAGCACCAAGCACCAAGCACCAAGCACCAAGCACCAAGCACCAAGGGGCGTTCGGCGCTCGGGCCGGGCGCGCACGGCGTTCACACCAACCGACGGGGGTTCATCGCATCATGCAGATCATACGTAGGTCCGCCACGCCCCGGCGCGCGCGCCGGCGCACCGTCCTGGCCGCCACCGGGCTCGTCGCGGCCCTGGCGCTCACCGCCACCGCCTGCTCCGGCTCCTCGGGCAAGACCGACGCCGCCGGCGCGCCGGACGCCACCGCCTCGCGGACCGCGGACCGCGGCAGCGACGACGGCGGCAGCGACGACAAGGTCAGGATTCCGGCCGACATCGCGGACAAGCTCAAGGAGCACGGCATCGATGTGGGCACATGGCAGCGCGGCGGCTGGAAGGACTGGGACAAGGACAAGTGGCTCAGTGAGGCCAAGGACTTCGTCAACCCGGTGATCAAGGGCCTGTGGAAGCCCGAGCGGATGCAGTCCGCCCAGGAGGCGAACAAGACGGTCTCCACCCAGGACGCCGTCGCCGGCCAGGGCGTCAGCGACCCGGCGCCGCGTCCCGTCCGTGCGCAGGCGGAGAAGACGCCCTACCACGACAACGCGGCCCCGGTCGGCAAGGTCTTCTTCGACTCGCCCCAGGGTTCGATGGTCTGTTCGGGCACGGTCGTCAAGGACGTCAACCACCCGGGCAGGTCCAACCTGGTGTGGACGGCCGGCCACTGCGTGCACGCGGGCAAGAAGGGCGGCTGGTACCGCAACATCGCCTTCGTCCCGTCGTACAACGACCTCGGCAAGTCCGCGGCGCGGCTGAGCAGCGCGCGCGCCTCCGAGGTCGCACCGTACGGCGCCTGGTGGGCGGACTGGGCATCCACCTCCGGCCAGTGGATCCAGGGCGGTGCGGAGACGGGCGGCGCGGGCGCGGCGTACGACTACGCCGTGCTGCACGTGAAGCCGGAGTCCGGTTCCCGGTCGCTGGAGGAGACCGTCGGTGCGGCCCTGGACGTGGACTTCTCCGCGCCCCCGGCGACCCGGGTCGCCACGATGGGTGCCTGGGGCTACCCGGCCGCGCCTCCGTACAGCGGTCTGAAGATGTTCCGCTGTGTCGACCGGCCGGGCCGGCTCTCGCTGAGCCCGTCGCTCCCGACGATGTACCGCATCGGCTGCACCATGACCGGCGGCTCCTCCGGCGGCGGCTGGTTCCGTGTGGTGGGCGGAAGGACCAAGCTGGTGTCCAACACCTCGATCGGCCCGGCGGACCACACCTGGCTGGCGGGTCCGCAGCTGGGGCGGGGCGCGGAGGCGCTGTACCAGAACATGAGCAGGACGTACGGCGGCCGTTGATCGGACCCGCTGGTATGCCGAGGGCCCGCCCCCCTGTGACAGGAGGCGGGCCCTCGGGCCGTGCGGCTGGGGATCAGAGCGCCGGGGCCGGCGTGTACGGCGCCAGTTCCGCGGCGAGCTCCTCGTGCACCCGGGCCTTGAGCAGGGTGCCCTCCGCGGTGTGCTCCTCGGAGATCACCTCGCCCTCGGTGTGGGCGCGGGCGATCAGCTTGCCGTGGGTGTACGGCACCAGCGCCTCGATCTCGACGGACGGCCGCGGCAGCTCGCTGTCGATCAGCGCGAGCAGCTCGGTGATGCCCTGCCCGGTGCGGGCCGAGACGGCGATCGAGCGCTTCTCGATCCGCAGCAGCCGCTGGAGCACCAGCGGGTCGGCCGCGTCCGCCTTGTTGACCACGACGATCTCGGGTACGTCGGTGGCGCCGACGTCCCTGATCACCTCGCGCACCGCGGCGAGCTGCTCCTCCGGGTCGGGATGGGACCCGTCCACCACGTGCAGGATGAGGTCGGAGTCGCCGACCTCCTCCATGGTGGAGCGGAACGCCTCGACCAGGTGGTGCGGCAGGTGCCGGACGAAGCCGACGGTGTCCGCCAGCGTGTAGAGCCGCCCGGTCGGGGTCTCGGCCCGGCGCACGGTCGGGTCCAGGGTCGCGAACAGGGCGTTCTCGACCAGGACACCCGCGCCGGTGAGCCGGTTGAGCAGGGAGGACTTGCCGGCGTTGGTGTAGCCGGCGATGGCGACGGAGGGCACCTTGTTGCGCCGCCGCTCCTGGCGTTTGATCTCGCGGCCGGTCTTCATCTCCGCGATCTCCCGGCGCATCTTCGCCATCTTCTCGCGGATCCGCCGACGGTCCGTCTCGATCTTGGTCTCACCGGGACCACGCGTGGCGAGGCCGCCGCCGCTGCCGCCGCCCATCTGCCGGGACAGCGACTGACCCCAGCCACGCAGCCTCGGCAGCATGTACTGCATCTGGGCGAGCGCGACCTGCGCCTTGCCCTCTCGGGACTTGGCGTGCTGGGCGAAGATGTCCAGGATCAGGGCCGTACGGTCGATGACCTTGACCTTGACGACGTCCTCGAGGTGGATGAGCTGGCCCGGGCTGAGCTCACCGTCGCAGATGACGGTGTCCGCGCCCGACTCCAGGACGATGTCCCGCAGCTCGTTCGCCTTGCCGGAACCGATGTAGGTGGCCGCGTCGGGCTTGTCGCGGCGCTGGATCACGCCGTCGAGCACGACCGCGCCCGCGGTCTCCGCGAGGGCGGCGAGTTCGGCCAGGGAGTTGTCCGCGTCCCGCGCGGTCCCCGAGGTCCATACGCCGACGAGCACGACCCGCTCCAGGCGGAGCTGGCGGTACTCGACCTCGGTGACGTCCTCGAGCTCGGTGGACAGTCCCGCGACACGGCGCAGCGCCGCCCGCTCGGAACGGTCGAACTGATCGCCGTCCCGCTCTCCGTCGAACTCGTGGCTCCAGGTGACGTCCTCTTCCATCAGGGCATCGGCCCGGAGACCTTCGGGGTATGAGTGCGCGAGGCGCTTGCTGTCCTGGGACGCCTCGGACGACTGGGAAGAGGAAGAAGAGGAGGTCATTTGGTCCTTACGTGGTGGGAGAGTCCGTCACATGTCACAACGTACGGGTACCCCGGGAGATTCCCGTGGCCCGTGCCCGCGCCGGTCCGAAGATGGTCGCACGGTACGGCCCGTCTCGTCACGGCGTTATTCCTCCGCTCACTTCTTCGCCGTCTCCGGCGGCGGGGCCTGCTTCCAGTCGGGGTGACCGGGCATGGGTGGGGTCCTCTCGCCGTGGAGCCAGGCCTGGAAGAAGCCGCTCAGGTCGCGTCCGGCGATGCCCGAGGCCAGGCGCTCGAAGTCGGCGGTGGTGGCCGTGCCGTCCCGGTGGGCCTGCACCCAGGCGCGCTCCAGGCTCTCGAAGGCCGGCTTGCCGATCTCCTGGCGCAGCGCGTACAGGACGAGCGCGGAGCCGTCGTAGACGTTCGCCCGGAAGATGCCGATCTTCTGGCCGGCCTTCGGCGGCTTGGGCCGCGCGGGCGGTCCGCCGATCTCGCGCCAGCGGTCGGAGGCACCGTAGGCGGCCTTCATCCGGGTCTCCAGCGGCTTCTCCGCCTTCTCGTCGGCGTACAGGGCCTCGTACCAGGTGGCGTGGCCCTCGCTGAGCCACAGGTCGGACCAGCTGCGCGGGCTCACACTGTCGCCGAACCACTGGTGGGACAGCTCGTGCACCATGACCGACTCGACGTACCACCGGGGGTAGGCGGGCTCGGTGAACAGCTTCTTCTCGAAGAGCGACAGGGTCTGCGTCTCCAGTTCGAAGCCGGTGGCGGCGGAGGCCATGAGCAGGCCGTACGTCTCGAAGGGGTATGTCCCGACCTTGCTCTCCATCCAGGCGATCTGGTCGGGGGTCCTGGCCAGCCACGGTTCGAGGGCCTCGCGGTCCTCGGTGGGAACGACGTCGCGCAGGGGCAGGCTGTGCGGGCCGGTGCGGTGCACCACGGTGGAGCGGCCGATGGACACCTGAGCCAGCTCGGTCGCCATCGGGTGCCCGGTGCGGTACGACCACGTCGTCGTCCCGCCGGTCCGTGTGACGCCGGCCGGAAGGCCGTTGGCGACGGCCGTGTACCCCTCGGGCGCGGTGATGCGGAAGGTGAACATCGCCTTGTCGGAGGGATGGTCGTTGCACGGGAACACCAGGTGGGCGGCGTCGGCCTGGTTGGCCATCGCCAGGCCGTCCGAGGTGCGCACCCAGCCGCCGTCGCGGTCCTTCACGGGCATGGGGTCGCTGGTGTGGCGCACGGTGATGCGCATCCAGCTTCCCCGGGGCAGCTGGATCCTGGGGGTGACCACGAGATCCTCGCCCGCGATGGCGAACTCGGCCGGCAGGCCGTCGACCTCCACGGAGTTCACCGTGCCGTGCGCGAAGTCGAGGTTCACGCGCTCCAGATCCTCGGTGGTCCATGCGTCGATCGTGGTGACGGCCTGGAGCGGCTTGCCGTTGTCACCGCCATAGGTGAACGACAGGTCGTACGACAACACGTCGTAGCCGGGGTTGCCCAGGTGCGGGAAGAGCCGGTCGCCGATGCCCAGCGGCTCGGGCGGAGCACCCGCGGCGACGAGACAGACGGAGACGGCGGACGCGAGGAGAGTCGCCTTCAGGCGACGCGGAACACGTGATCCAAGGCTGAGCGGCATGCACCACCGCTACCAGCGCCCACCCACCCGACCGCGCCGACGCGCGCCCAACCCACCCGAAAGGGCCCGACGGGAGCACGCCGAGAGCCACGGAAGCGCGGGGGCGCGCCGGGGCACGGGGGTGTACCTGAAGCGCGGTGGTGCGGGGCGGCGCGCGCTTACCGAGGGCGGACGCCCCGGACACGCGGGCGGCGAGCCGGCGTGCGGGCGGCGGGCTCGACGCGCGGACGGCGGGCCGGACACATGGTCAGCAGCCCGGCGCCACGCGCGAAGAAGGACGCGCGCGGCTCACAGCCCCGGCGGTTGAGGCTGCGTCCGGCTCACGTCGTAGACGCCCGGGACGCTGCGCATGGCGCGCATCAGGGCCGGGAGCCCGGCCGCGTCGGGGAGTTGGAGGGTGTACGTGTGGCGGACGCGCTGCTGTGCCGGCGGGGCCACGGTGGCGGAGATGATCTCGACGCCCTCGAGGGCGATGGCCTCGGTGAGGTCGGCCAGCAGATGGGGGCGGCCGAACGATTCAGCGAGCAGCGTCACACGGCACGCCGTCGTCTCCCCCCAGTGCACGCCGAACTCGGCGCGCCCCGCGCTCCTCATCCGCGCGACCGCCGCGCACTCCAGGCGGTGCACCGTCACCACTCCCCCGCGCACGGCGAAGCCGGTGATCCCGTCGGGCGGCACAGGTGTGCAGCAGCCCGCGAGCCGTGCGGCCGTGTCGGGCCTGCCGGCGACCACGACACTCGCCGTGCGGGGCCCGAAGGCGGTCCTCACGGCCGGCCCGGCCGCCGGGACCGTCGCGGCGGAACTGGCGTGCGCGGAGTCGCCCGCGGCAGGTGCGGCGTCCGCGTCGGCGTCCCCGACGGCGTCCTGGGCCCGGTCCACCGCGGACTGGCGGGTGGCCAGCCTGCGCTGGATGGCGATGCGGGCGGCCGGGGTGTGGGCGTGGTCCAGCCATTCCCGGGAGGGCTCGGAGGCCGGGTCCTGGCCCATCAGGAGCTGGACGCTGTCGCCGTCCTTCAGGACGGTGCTCAGGGTCGCCAGGCGGCCGTTGACTCGGGCGCCGATGCACGCGTGCGCGTCCTCGCCGTACTGGGCGTACGCGGCGTCCACGCATGTGGCGCCCTCGGGCAGGCCCAGGGTTCCCCCGTCGGGCCGGAACACGGTGATTTCGCGGTCCTGGGCGAGGTCCTCGCGCAGGGTGGACCAGAAGGTGTCGGAGTCCGGCGCGGCCCGCTGCCATTCGAGGAGGCGGGAGAGCCAGCCGGGCCGGGTGGGGTCGGCACGCTCGCCGTCGCTCGTGGTGTGCTCCTCGGCGGGAGGGGCGTAGGGGTTGCCGAGCGCGACGACCCCGGCCTCGGCGGCCTTGTGCATCTGGTGGGTGCGGATGAGGACTTCGATGACCTGTCCGTCCTCGCGGGCGACGGCGGTGTGCAGCGACTGGTACAGGTTGAACTTGGGTACCGCGATGAAGTCCTTGAACTCCGAGACGACGGGCGTCATACAGGTGTGGAGTTCGCCGAGGACGGCGTAGCAGTCGGCGTCCTCGTTCACGAGGACCAGCAGCCGGCCGAAGTCGCAGCCGCGCAGCCGGCCGCGCTTGCGGGAGACCCGGTGCACGGAGACGAAGTGCCTCGGTCTGATGAGCACTTCGGCGGGCACGTCGGCCTCGCGCAGCACTCCGCGCACCTGCTCGGCGACCTCGGTGAGCGGGTCGCCCGGCCGGCCCGCGTTCTCCGCGATCAACTCGCGCGTGTGCGCGTACTCCTCGGGGTGCAGGATCGCGAAGACGAGGTCCTCCAGCTCGGTCTTGAGCGCCTGCACGCCGAGCCGTTCGGCGAGGGGGATGAGGACGTCCCGGGTCACCTTGGCGATGCGGGCCTGTTTGTCCGGGCGCATCACGCCGAGGGTGCGCATGTTGTGCAGCCGGTCGGCGAGTTTGATCGACATCACGCGGACGTCGCTGCCGGTGGCGACGAGCATCTTGCGGAAGGTCTCGGGCTCGGCGGCCGCGCCGTAGTCGACCTTCTCCAGCTTGGTGACGCCGTCGACGATGTAGCGGACCTCCTCGCCGAACTGCTCGCGGACCTGGTCCAGCGTCACGTCGGTGTCCTCGACGGTGTCGTGCAGCAGGGACGCGGTCAACGTCGTCGTCTCGGCGCCGAGTTCGGCGAGGATGAGGGTGACGGCGAGCGGATGCGTGATGTAGGGCTCGCCGCTCTTGCGCATCTGGCCGCGGTGCGAGGACTCGGCCAGGACGTAGGCGCGGCGCAGCGGTTCGAGGTCGGCTTCGGGGAAGTGCGCGCGGTGGGCCTCGGCCACGTGACCGATGGCGTCGGGCAGCCGGTCGCGGGCGGTGGGGCCGAGCACCGCGGCACGGCCGAGCCGGCGCAGGTCGATCCGCGGGCGGGCCCTGCGCCGGGGCCCGGCGGGAGCCACCGGGCCCGGGGCCGCAGGATTCGTGGCATCCGCACTCATGGGCACCTCCGGCTGCGTGGACCGGCGGACGGGGCGCCCCAGGGCGTACTCGGCACAGGGGTTGGCGACGGATCCCCCGTCCGGGCCGGTGATTGATGCTACCGAGCCCAGCACGCTCGACCGGCCGTCTCCCGGCGAGCGTGAAACGGATCACCCAATCGAGCGATGGCCAGGATGTTTACGGTTTTCAGTCACCGGACAGGGGACGCGCCGTGGATTCGCTGCCCGTTTCCGCCTCCGGGCATACGTATGACCTTCCCATGGGCCGCCAGGGCTACGATGCCCAGCCGACCGGCCGTCAGCCGACCGCTGTTTCCAGCCACTTCGCGTCGATCACGCCCTCCGCGACGATCACCGCGGGACCGGTCATCTCGATCTCGCCGTCCGGCCGCTCGGTGATCACCAGCGTTCCGCCGGGCAGGTCCACCGTGTACGTCGCCGGGGCCCCGGTGGCCGCCGGGTCAGCACCGTCGCGCCGGGCGGCCGCCACGGCGACGGCGCACGCGCCCGTACCGCACGAGCGGGTCTCGCCCGAGCCGCGCTCGTGCACGCGCAGGGCGACGTGGCGGGGACCGCGGTCGACGACGAACTCGACGTTCACGCCGTCCGGGTAGGCGGAGGCCGGGCTGAAGGGCGGCGGCGCGAGCAGTTCGCCGGCGTCGGCGAGGTCGTCGACGAAGGCGACCGCGTGCGGGTTGCCCATGTTCACGTTGCGCGCGGGCCAGCTGCGCTCGCCGACGGTCACGGTGACGTCGCCTTCGGGGAGGGCCGCCCTGCCCATGCCGACGGTGATGTCCCCGTCCTTGGCGATGTGCGCCGTCTTGACGCCCCCGCGCGTGGCGATGGCGAGGTCGCCCCCCGTCGTGTGTCCGGCGTGCTGGAGGTAGCGCGCGAACACCCGCACGCCGTTGCCGCACATCTCCGCTACGGAGCCGTCGGCGTTGCGGTAGTCCATGAACCACTCGGCCTCGGCCGCCATCGCGCGGGCCTCGGGATGCGCGGCGGAACGTACGACGTGCAGCACCCCGTCCCCGCCGATGCCGGCGCGGCGGTCGCACAGGGCGGCGACGGCCGCCGGGGACAGCTCGACGGCGTTCTCCGGGTCAGGGACGATCACGAAGTCGTTCTCCGTGCCGTGGCCCTTGAGGAAGGGGATGCGCGTGCTCATGGCTCGATCGTACGGGGTCGCTGAGACAGCCCCGTGATCACGTTCGTCGGCCGGCAGCCGGCGATCACGCGCGTCGGGGGCCGCGGTACGAGAGGGACCGGAGGACCAGGCCCGAACGAGAGGCTTCAGCGCAGGCGCGCGACCCGCCAGACGGCGAGCACCACGACCACGGCGACGACGACGACGTACGCGCCGATCACCCGCCAGTCCAGGCGCCGCCCGGAGCCGCGGGGCGGCAGGCCCGGCCAGGTGTAACCCACACGGCGGGCGGCCATCATGCCCCAGCCCGCCGAGCAGGAGCAGATCAGCAGCCCCAGCATGGCGATCACGGCGCCGTTGTCGCCGTCGAAGGCGAGCGGGAAGGCGAACATCAGCGAGCCGACGACGGCCAGGCCCACGATCGGGGCCAGCTGCCAGATGCGCAGCCGCCGCTGCGGGCGCAGTTCGACCTCCACCTCGGGCCCGGGGAACATCTCCTCGGGGCCGGGGCCGTCCGCGGTCACACCGCCCTGCGTCTCGTCGGGCCCGTCGGGGCTCAACGAGCCCTCCTCCGGTTCCGCGCCGCCGCGCTCCACGGTGATGCGGTCGATGTCTTGTGCGGTGTCGCGAGGGCCGGCCTCCATCGCCACGCGCCCTCCCAACTAGGACTTCACTCGGTCGATCCGAGCTTGATGATGGCACGGCGCCGGAGGCCTGGATGACGGCCTGGGCGTCCCGATGCCATGACGTGATCAGGCTGTAACCGGTCGTTCGACCAACGCCAGGGCGAGATGCGGAAGTTCCGTGAGATCCGCCGCGGCCCCGCTCAGCCAGTGCACCCGGGGGTCGCGCCGGAACCAGGAGTCCTGACGGCGCGCGAAGCGTTTCGTGGCGCGTACGGTCTCCGCGCGCGCCTCGTCGAGGGTGCACTCCCCCGCGAGCGCCGCGAGCACCTGCTGGTAGCCGAGCGCACGCGCCGCGGTACGCCCCTCGCGCAGGCCCCGCGCCTCCAGCGCGCGCACCTCGTCCACGAGCCCCGTCTCCCACATGCGGTCGACCCGGCGCGCGATGCGCTCGTCGAGTTCGGGGCGGGCCACGTCGACGCCGATCTGGACGGTGTCGTAGACCGAGTCGTGGCCCGGGAGGTTCGCGGTGAAGGGGCGGCCGGTGATCTCGATCACCTCCAGGGCCCGGACGATCCGGCGGCCGTTGCTGGGCAGGATCGCCCGCGCGGCCTCCGGGTCGGCGGCGGCGAGGCGGGCGTGCAGCGCCCCGGAGCCGCGCAGCGTGAGTTCGTCCTCCAGGCGCGCGCGCACCTCGGGGTCGGTGCCGGGGAACTCCAGGTTGTCGACGGCTCCGCGGACGTACAGGCCGGAGCCACCGACCAGGACCGGCCAGCGTCCCTCGGCGAGCAGCGCGTCGATCCGCTCCCGGGCGAGCCGCTGGTACTCGGCCACGGAGGCCGTGACCGTCACGTCCCAGATGTCGAGCAGGTGGTGGGGTACGCCTCCGCGCTCCTCGGGCGTCAGCTTCGCGGTGCCGATGTCCATCCCTCGGTAGAGCTGCATGGAGTCGGCGTTGACGACCTCCCCGCCGAGGCGCTGGGCCAGAAAGACGCCGAGATCGGACTTTCCGGCCGCGGTGGGGCCGACGACGGCGATGACGCGGGGGGCGGGGGGTGCGCTGCTCACCGCACCAGTCTCCCAAACCCCGCGGGCGGTCCCTCGCACGAGTCGTGTGACGGCAGGTGAGGGGGTAGGACGAGTAGGGTACCGAGTGAGTATGGACGCTTTTGCGCGACTCCTTCGGAGGTCGAAGGAGCGGAGGGGCCTCGACCGCCGGGGAGCAGGAATCCGCCCCGTCAGGGAAGGTGAACCATGGGTCTGCTGGACAACATGAAGGCCAGGATCGGCCCGGCGAAGGAGAAGGTGTCGGACCTCGCCCAGCGCCACGGGGGAACGATCGGGCAGAACCTCGACAAGGCCGCGAAGGTGGTCGACGAGAAGACCAAGGGCAAGTACAGCGACAGGATCCACGCGGGTACGGGCAAGGCCAAGCACGCGATGGACCGGCTCGCCCACAAGGGCGGGACGGGCCCGGAGACCCGCACCGCCCCTGAGCCGGGCACGAGCCCGGACCCGGGCACCGGCACGGCGCCGGGCGGCGCCGCCGCGCCGACGCCGCCGGAGGGACCGCCGCCCACGTCCTGAGGGGCGACGGCGGACGGCCGGGAGGCCCTGGGCCTCCCGGCCGTCCGCCGTGTGCGCCGTGTCCCGGTCATGACCAGGACGTGCGCCGCGTCCCGCTCGGAAGCAGGCTCACGACCAGGCTGCGACCAGGTACCCCACTCCGTACGGTGCGTCGTCGTGGAGCAGGGTGCCCAAGAGGCCGGCGTCCTCGGCCGCGCCGGCCAGTACCTGCCAGGTGGCCCGGCCCGACACCTTTAGTTCGTGCGCCAGAACAACGTCCAGCGCCATGAGAGCCGACGTGTCGGCCTCCCCCAGCGCTCGGGCGACGCCCGCGTCGAAGGGTTCGGCCCGTTCGTCGAGATAGCCCGGCGCCTTGAGCGTGCGCCGCGCGCTGCCGTCGCCCATCACCAGCAGCGCCACGCGGTCGGCCCGCGCGGCGAGATCCCGGCCGGCCGCCGCACACCGCTCGGGCGTCAGTGACTCCTCCACGCCCAGTCCCTCGACCGGGGCGTCGGACCAGCCGGTGCGCTCAAGGAGCCAGGAGGCGACGGCGAGCGAGGGCGGCAGCTCGCCCCCGGACCCGGTACCCGTGTCCCGGCCGAGCCGTACCTCCAGGTCCACGCCGAAGCCGCGGAACGAGCCCCTGGCGCCCTCCGGTTGGGGGCCGCTCCCGGAGGCCTCCACGGGTCCGACGACGACCAGCAGGTCGGGCCGGGCGGCGGCGAGCACGCCCAGCGCGTGCGTGCAGGCGGCCCGGGTGGAGTCCAGCTCGGGTGCGGCTCCCGCGGCCACCTCGGGCACGAGGAGGGGCGGGCAGGGGCAGACAGCGGCGGCGACAAGCATGATCCGCAGCGTAACGCCGCCGGCCGGCCGGACGTCGGCCGGCCGACCCCGGCCGGGGTCAGTCGCAGCCGCAGCCGCTGCCCGCGGCGACCGGAAGCGGCTCCGGCGCGCCCACCTTCGGGAGGCCGAGCATGACACCGGCCGGCTTGGCGGCCTCGGCGGCGTTGCGCTTCTCCCAGGCGTCGCCCGAGCGCGTACGGCGCACGTCGAGCACCGGGCCCTCGGCGAGAAGGTGGTGCGGGGCGGCGTAGGTGACCTCGACGGTGACGACGTCGCCGGGGCGTACGTCCTGCTCGGGCTTGGTGAAGTGGACCAGGCGGTTGTCGGGGGCGCGGCCGGAGAGGCGGTGGGTGGCGCCGTCCTTGCGGCCCTCGCCCTCGGCGACCATCAGCTCCAGCGTGCGGCCGACCTGCCTCTTGTTCTCCTCCCAGGAGATCTCCTCCTGAAGCGCGACCAGCCGCTCGTAGCGCGCCTGGACGACCTCCTTGGGGATCTGGTCCGCCATCTCGGCGGCCGGGGTGCCCGGGCGCTTGGAGTACTGGAAGGTGAACGCCTGCGCGAAGCGCGCCTCGCGCACCACGTGCAGCGTCTGCTCGAAGTCCTCCTCGGTCTCGCCGGGGAAGCCCACGATGATGTCGGTGGTGATCGCGGCGTGCGGGATGGCGGCGCGGACCTTCTCGATGATCCCGAGGTAGCGCTCCTGCCGGTAGGAGCGGCGCATCGCCTTCAGCACCGTGTCGGATCCGGACTGCAGCGGCATATGCAGCTGCGGCATGGCGTTCGGGGTCTCGGCCATCGCGGCGATCACGTCGTCGGTGAAGTCGCGCGGGTGCGGCGAGGTGAAGCGGACCCGCTCCAGGCCGTCGATGTTCCCGCAGGCCCGCAGCAGCTTGCTGAACGCCTCGCGGTCGCCGATGTCGGAGCCGTAGGCGTTGACGTTCTGGCCGAGCAGGGTGATCTCGGAGACGCCCTCGGCGACCAGGGCCTCCACCTCGGCGAGGATGTCGCCGGGGCGGCGGTCCTTCTCCTTGCCGCGCAGCGCCGGGACGATGCAGAAGGTGCACGTGTTGTTGCAGCCGACGGAGATCGAGACCCAGGCCGCGTACGCGCTCTCGCGCCGCGTCGGCAGCGTGGAGGGGAACGCCTCCAGGGACTCGGCGATCTCCACCTGCGCCTCCTGCTGCACGCGGGCGCGCTCCAGCAGGACGGGCAGCTTGCCGATGTTGTGCGTGCCGAAGACGACGTCCACCCAGGGCGCCCTCTTCACGATGGTGTCCCGGTCCTTCTGCGCCAGGCAGCCGCCGACCGCGATCTGCATCCCGGGCCGCTTCGCCTTCTGCGGCGCGAGGTGCCCGAGGTTGCCGTACAGCCGGTTGTCGGCGTTCTCCCGGACGGCGCAGGTGTTGAAGACGACGACGTCGGCGTCGCCGTCCGCTCCCTCCGGCGCCCGCACGTAGCCGGCATCCTCGAGCAGGCCGGCCAGCCGCTCGGAGTCGTGGACGTTCATCTGGCACCCGTAGGTGCGGATCTCGTAGCTCTTGGGTCCTTGAACGTCCACTGCGGGGCTCCGGTCGCTGCTGCTGGTCATGCAACAAGGGTAGGTGGTCCCGGACAGCCCCGGGACGGCCACCGGCCGGAGGGCTTTGCGTCCGCGTGACGGCGACACGACCGGCCACTTCCTCCCACAGGTGCACAACTCACCCAGAATGACACGCGTGACGGAGCTTCGTGACGCCCTGCGGGCACCCGTGCCGGACGTGCCCCCGACCGCGGTGCTGCGTGCGTGGCTGCTGCGGCCTGCCGGTCCCGTCCCGGTCGCCCTCCTCGCCGTCGTCCTGTTCGCCCGTGCCGCGCGCGTGGCCGTCGCGTTCACCGGGGGAGGCATGGACAACGCCTTCGTCGTCCATGCCGGGCAGGTCTGGCTGGCCGGTGGCGCCCCGTACGCCGACCGGCGTTTCCTCTACCTGCCCAGTGCCGTGCTGTTCGCCGCCGGACAGGCCGCACTGCCGGCGCCGGTGGTGCGCGTCGCCGCGCCGATCGCCTGCGTGGCGCTGATCGCGGGCGGGTGGTGGTGTGCGGTACGCCTGTTCCGGGTGCCGGCGCGCAGCCGGTTCGCGGTCCTGGGGCTGCTGGCGCTGGTGCTGTGCTGGGCGCCGGTGGGCCATCTGGTGAACCTGGGGAACTGGACGGCGGTCGGCGCGCTGGCGCTGCCGCTGGCGCTGCTGCTGGCCGACCGGGACCGCTGGGACCTGGCCGGAGTGGTCCTGGGTCTCTCGGTGGCGGTGAAGCCGCTGCTGCTGCCCGTGGCCGTCCTGCTGGTGCTGGCCCGGCGGTGGCGGGCACTGGCCTGGATGGTGGCGGTGCCGCTGGCCCTCTCCGCGGGCGCGGCCCTGATCATGCCGGACCCGGGCGGCTTCTTCACCCGCACCCTGCCCTTCCTGCTCAGGGGCGGGGACGGTCTGATGCGGCCGTTCGACGCCTCCCTGCCGGCGGTGCTGCCGCGGCTGGGACTGCCGTCCGTACCGGCCGCGGCGGTGGCCCTGGCCGCGGCGGCGGCCGGGGTGCTCTGTGCCCGGCTGCGCTGGCGGCGCGGCGTTCCCGGTCCCGCGCGGCTCGCGGACACGGCCGCGCTGCTGATGCTGGCCTCCTACCTGGTGTCCCGGCCGTCCTACGACCACTATCTGGTCGTCGTGGTGCCGCTGCTGGTCGCCGGCGCGCTGGAGGCGGACTCGGTGACGCGTTCGCCGTGGTTCTGGGTCGCGCTCGTCCCGCAGGTGCCCCAGTTCACCTTCCCGCACCTGGACGCCTCGACCCGCAGGGCCTTCAAGGACGCGGCCACCCTGTCCATGCTGGCGCTGGTACTCGCGGTGCGGTGCGCCCGCCCCTCACCGCGGCTGCCCGCCGAGTCCGGGCTTCCGTAGGGCGGTCGCGCGCTGCGGGCGCCGCTCGGCACCCCGGCACTGCCGCGGAGCGGTCACACGCCGTCGGACGCCGCCGGGCCCCAGCCCCCACCCCGCCCACCCCGCCCACTCGGCCGGCTCGGGACCGCCGTGGAACGCCGCGTGCCCTCAGGCGCCGCCGGGAATCAGCCTCGCCGGCGCAGCACGGCCGGCTCGGGGCCGCCGCAGGACGGCCGCAGGTCCTCAGCCCCCCTCGGGGGCCCAGCCCTGCCGGCGCAGTACGGCCGAGACGTCCGGGGCCACGTAGTGCTCACCCTTGAGCACCTTGCCGTCGGCGCGGCGGGCGATCCGGCCGTCCGGGCCGAGCTTGGTCATGTTGGCGCGGTGGATCTCGGCGATCACCTCGTCGAGGTCGATGCCGTGCACGAGGGCGGTGCCGTACGCCACGTACACGACGTCCGCCAGTTCGTGCGCGAGCCGGTCGAGCGGGCCGCCGACCGAGACCTCCGCGACCTCGGCCGCCTCCTCGGCGAGCAGTTCCCCGCGCTGCGCGGCCAGCTCCGGCGGCACCCGGGTCGGCGTGGGACGGGCGTCGAGCCCGAAGGCACGGTGGAACTCACGGACCAGATCGGCGGGCGAGGAACTCATACCGCGAGGGTAGCCGCCGGCCCGGACGCCACCGTCCGTCCGCCTGACCGGCCGCCAGGCCACCCGCCCCTGGTCAGCACGGCGTACCACTGGCAGGATCGCGCGCATGCCTACGCTGTTCCGCCGCATCGGACGACGCCGCGGCCTCCAGGGCACGGCCGCCGGGGTCGTGGTCCTCGGGCTGCTGCTGTGGTGGGTGCTGCCCCTGGGCGAGGCACCGCCGAGCGGGACGATCACCTTCAGCACGGGAACCCTGCGCGGGGTCTACCAGGAGTACGGCGTGCGGCTGCGCACCGCGTTCGCCAAGGACATGCCGGATCTGAAGGTGCGGCTGCTGACCAGCGACGGCTCCCAGGAGAACGTCGCGCGCGTGGCGACCGGCCGGTCCGACTTCACCATCGCCGCGGCGGACGCGGTGGAGACGTACGAGGTGAACCACGGCCCGGGTGCCTCGCGGCTGCGCGGTGTGGCCCGCCTCTACGACGACTACGTGCAGCTCGTCGTCCCGCGCGACTCGCGCATCCGCTCCGTGGCCGACCTGCGCGGCAAGCGGGTGTCGGTCGGGCCGCCGGAGTCCGGGGTCCGGCTGATCGCCGAGCGGGTGCTCAGGACGGCCGGGATCGACCCGGAGACGGACATCCGCCCGATGGGTGACGGCATCGGCACCGCCCCGGACCGGCTGCGGCAGGGCGATCTCGACGCGTTCTTCTGGTCGGGCGGGCTCCCGACGGATGGTCTGCGGCGGCTGGCCGAGCAGTTCCCGTTCCGTTTCGTGCCGATCGAGGCCGATCTGGTGGCCAGGCTGCACGCCGAGGGCGGCGCCACTCGCTACTACCGCGCAACCAACATGCCGGAGTCGGCGTACCCCTCGGTCCAGAACGGCGCGACCGTGCCGACGATCGCCGTGTCCAACGTGCTGATGACGCGCGAGGACATGGACCCGAGGCTGACGGAGTGGGTGACCCGCACCGTCATCAAGAGCCGCGACGGCATCGGTGCCCACGTCCACTCCGCCCAGCTCGTCGACCTGCGCACCGCGATCTACACCGACCCCCTGACGCTGCACGAGGGCGCGCGGCGCTACTACCGCTCGGTCAAGCCGTAGGCGCCGACCTCGGCACGGTCACGGTCACCCGCAGTCCGCGCGGCTCCTCCACCCGGTGCCGGGCGTAGGAGATCGAGCCGCCGCCCGCCGCGAGCAGGGCGCGGGAGATGGACAGACCGAGGCCGGAGCCCTGGATGTTCTGGTGGCGTCCACTGCGCCAGAAGCGGTCGCCGACGCGCGCGATTTCCTCGTCGGTGAGGCCGGGGCCATGGTCGGCCACGACGACCGTCGACGTGTCGCGGTTGAAGGAGACCGTCACCTCGACGCTCTCGCCGTCCGGCGTGAACTTCACCGCGTTGTCGATCACCGCGTCCAGCGCGGACGACAGGGCCACGGGGTCGGCCCAGGCCGTGGTGGCCGGGCAGTCGCCGGCCAGCCGCACCCCCTTGGCCTCGGCGGCCGGTGCCCAGGCCGCCACCCGCTCGGCGGTCAGCTCCCCGATGTCGATGAGCCGCAGATCCGGCTCCGCGTGCTCGGCGAGAGCCAGGTCGAGCAGGTCGTCCAGGACCTGGGCGAGGCGCTTGCCCTCGGTGCGCACCGAGGCGATCTCCTCGTTGCCCTGGGGCAGTTCGAGCGCGAGCAGCTCGATGCGCAGCAGCAGCGCGGAGAGCGGATTGCGCAACTGGTGCGAGGCGTCGGCGACGAAGGCGCGCTGCTGCTCAAGGACGTCCTCGACGTTGTCCGCCATCTCGTTGAACGACCGGGCGAGCCGCCGCAGTTCGGGCGGCCCGCCGGCGGCCGCCACCCGGGACTTCAGCCGCCCGGTGGCGATGTCGTGGGTGGTGGCGTCGAGGATCCGAACGGGCCTGAGCACCCAGCCGGTCAGCCGCAGCGCCGCGCCGACGGCGAGCAGCATCGCGGCGATCTCGCCGGTGCCGACGAGCAGCCAGCCGTGCAGGGTCCGCGAACGCATCTGCCCGGTCGGCGAGTCGGTGACGACGACCGCGACGACGTCACCGTCCCGGATGACGGGGGAGGCGACGACGAGCCGGTGGCGCTGCCAGGGCCAGACCTGCTCCGGATCGTGGCTGCGCCGGCTCAGCAGCGCCTCGTCGAAGGCGTCGCGCACCTCCCCGCGCGCGGGCAGCGACCAGTCGTCCGGTGCGTTGGCCATCGGGACCCCGGTCCGGTAGAAGACGCCCGCCCGGATCCCGTAGACCCCGTGGTAGCTGCCGAGTTCGCGACGGAGGGTCTCCAGCCGCTCGTCCGGGACCGTGCGCCGGGGGCCGCTGGTCCCGTCCGTGACGAACTGGGCCAGGGCGGCGAAGCGCGCGGAGTCGTCGATGCGGTCCACGACCGCCTTCTGCTGCTCGGCGCCCGCGACGCTGACGGCGAGCGGAACGCCCAGCGCGAGCAGGACGGCCGCCATCAGGACGATGAGCAGCGGCAGCAGACGTGAGCTCACCCGTCCCCGCTAGGCGGCCGGGGCGACGAGGCGGTAACCGACGCCGCGCACGGTCTCGATGAGCGCCGGCGTGCGCAGCTTGGAGCGCAGGGAGGCGACGTGCACCTCCAGGGTCCGCCCGGTGCCCTCCCAACTGGTCTGCCACACCTCGCTGATGATCTGCTCCCGACGGAACACGACGCCGGGGCGCTGGGCGAGCAGCGCGAGCAGGTCGAACTCCTTGCGGGTGAGCTGGACGACCGCGCCGTCCACGCTGACCTGCCGGGTGGGCAGTTCGACGAGCACCGCGCCCAGGCGCAGGATGGTCTCCCCGGCGGCGTTCGCGTCCTCGTGAGCGGTGCGGCGGCTGACGGCATGGATACGGGCGAGCAGTTCGCCGGTGTCGTAGGGCTTCACCACGTAGTCGTCGGCGCCGAGGTTGAGGCCGTGGATGCGGGAGCGGACGTCGGAGCGGGCGGTCACCATGATCACGGGGGTGCTGGTGCGCTTGCGGATCCTGGCGCAGACCTCGTAGCCGTCCTGGTCGGGCAGGCCCAGGTCGAGCAGGACCACGCCGAAGCAGGCGCTCTCGGGGACGAGGGCCTGGAGGGCCTCCTCGCCGCTGCGGGCGTGGGTGACGTCGAACCCGTGCCGCGCCAGGACCGCGGACAGGGCGGCGGCGACGTGGTTGTCGTCCTCGACGAGGAGCAGTCGCATTCCGGCCCCCTCCGGTTCATGAGTCGTACGGTCACAGCCTGTACACGTCGTGCATGCGCGCGTGTGCACCATGGCAGTGACGCTGATGGACGAGGACGGCGTCAAGAGGCTTCCGGTTGCGCACCCTGTGTCGTTATCCAGCCGGTACGCGCCCCACCCGCCGCGCTACGACATGTACACGGCCGCTACCGGATCGTGATGCTCAGATCTCCCTCAGATGTAATGACGCTGGTCGCATCGGTCATTACTGTCCCCCGAAACCGAGGAGGACGGAGCCTGAAAGCGATGACCGAAGTATCGATGGCCAAGGAAGACGTGGCCTCGACCGCCGATCTGGTCGTCCTGAAGAGCGTCAACAAGCACTTCGGCGCGTTGCACGTGCTCCAGGACATCGAGCTGACGATCGCCCGCGGCGAGGTCGTCGTGGTCATCGGGCCCTCCGGGTCCGGGAAGTCCACTCTGTGCCGCACCATCAACCGTCTGGAAACCATCGATTCGGGCAGCATCACGATCGACGGCAAGCCGCTGCCGCAGGAGGGCAAGGAGCTGGCCCGGCTGCGCGCCGACGTCGGCATGGTCTTCCAGTCCTTCAACCTCTTCGCACACAAGACTGTGCTCGAGAACGTGATGCTCGGCCAGGTCAAGGTCCGCCGCACGGAGAAGGCCAAGGCCGAGGGGCGGGCCCGCGAGCTACTCGACCGGGTCGGAGTGGGCGCGCAGGCCGACAAGTACCCCGCGCAGCTCTCCGGCGGCCAGCAGCAGCGCGTGGCGATCGCGCGGGCGCTGGCCATGGACCCGAAGGTCATGCTGTTCGACGAGCCGACCTCCGCGCTCGACCCGGAGATGATCAACGAGGTGCTGGAGGTCATGCAGCAACTCGCCCGGGACGGAATGACGATGGTCGTCGTCACCCACGAGATGGGCTTCGCCCGATCGGCCGCGAACCGGGTGGTCTTCATGGCCGACGGCCGGATCGTCGAAGAGGCCACGCCCGACCAGTTCTTCAGCAACCCGCGCAGCGACCGGGCCAGGGACTTCCTTTCGAAGATCCTGCACCACTGACGCGGCGGCCCGCCGGTGGCGCCGTGGGCCACCGGCCCCGCGATCGCGCCGTCGCCGTCCCGACCGCTTCTCACCTCCTCAACACCGAAGGAAGTTCACATGAAGCTCCGCAAGGTCACCGCCGCCTCGGCCGTCGTACTCGCCCTCGCCCTCTCGGCGACGGCGTGCGGCTCGAACGACAAGAAGGACGAGGGGTCCTCGGGCGGTGGCGGCAAGATCAAGGTCGGCATCAAGTTCGACCAGCCCGGCCTGGGCCTGAAGCAGCCCGACGGCTCCTACGCCGGATTCGACGTGGACGTGGCCACCTACGTGGCCAAGGAGCTCGGCTACAAGGCCGACCAGATCGAGTGGGTCGAGACCAAGAGCGCCGACCGTGAGAACGCGCTGGCCCGCGGCGACGTGAAGTTCATCGTGGCCACGTACTCGATCAACGACGAGCGCAAGCAGAAGGTCGACTTCGCCGGGCCGTACCTGCTGGCCCACCAGGACCTGCTGGTCAAGGCGGACTCGGACATCTCCAAGGGCACGGACCTCAACGACAAGAAGCGGAAGCTGTGTTCCGTGGTCGGCTCCACCTCGGCGCAGAACGTGCAGAAGTCGATCGCCCCGGACGCCCAACTGCGTGAGTACGGCGGCTACTCGGAGTGCGTCGCCGGCCTGCAGAGCGGCGCCGTCGACGCGCTGACCACCGACGACTCGATCCTCGCGGGCTTCGCCTCCCAGGACAAGTACAAGGGCCAGTTCAAGCTCGCCGGGCTCAAGCTGAGCAACGAGAACTACGGCATCGGTGTCAAGAAGGGCGACACCGCGACCGTGGACAAGATCAACTCCGCGCTGGAGAAGATGGTCGGCGACGGTTCGTGGGATTCCGCGATCAAGAAGAACCTCGGCCCGGCGAACTACAAGAACGAGCCCGCCCCGAAGATCGGCGACATCGTCAAGTGACCCGGTTCGTCCGGTAAGCAGGGATCCGCAGGCCTCGCAGGGTTCCACGGGCGCGCCGCCGCCCGCCGCGCTCACGGCGGCGGCGCGCCATGCCCTCCTCGTACGCCACACACCCGGAAGCGCGGGAGATCGTGTTCGACTTTCTTCAAGATTACGACGTCCTAGGGGCGTTCTGGATGACGGTGAAACTCACCGCCCTCTCCGCCCTGGGCTCGCTGGTCTGGGGCACCCTGCTGGCCGCGATGCGGGTCAGCCCGGTTCCGGTGATGCGCGGCTTCGGCACCGCATACGTCAACATCTTCCGGAACACCCCCCTGACGGTGCTCATCGTCTTCACCTCCATCGGCCTCGCCGACACCTTCGGGGTGACGATGGGCGCATCCGACGACTTCAAGGTTCAGGGCTTCCGGCTGGCGGTGCTCGGGCTCGTCGCCTACCACGCGGCCTTCGTCTGCGAGGCGCTGCGCTCCGGCATCAACACCGTGCCGGTCGGGCAGGCGGAGGCGGCACGCGCGATCGGGCTCAACTTCAGCCAGTCCCTGCGCCTCGTCGTGCTGCCGCAGGCGTACCGCGCGGTGATCGGACCGCTGGCCAACGTACTGATCGCACTGACCAAGAACACGACCGTGGCGGCCGCGATCGGCGTGGCCGAGGCCGCCTATCTGATGAAGACGATGATCGAGAACGAGGCCCAGACGCTCGCCATCGGCGCCGTCTTCGCCCTCGGGTTCGTGGTCCTGACCCTGCCCGTCGGCCTTTTCCTCGGCTGGCTCGGCAAGCGCCTGGCGGTGAAGCGATGAGCTCCGTTCTGTACGACGCCCCCGGCCCCCGGGCCAAGCGGCGCAATGTCGTCCTCTCGGTCGTCTTCGCCGGCCTGCTCGCGCTGCTCATGTGGTGGGTCTGGTCGAAGATGAACGACAAGGGCCATCTCAAGTGGGACCAGTGGCAGCCCTTCACCACCTCCGCGGCCTGGACGACGTACCTGCTGCCCGGTCTCGGCAGCACCCTGAAGGCCGCGGCGCTCGCCATGGTCATCGCCCTTCCGCTGGGCGCGGTCTTCGGCATAGCCCGGCTGTCCGACCACCGGTGGATCCGGGTTCCGGCCGGTGTGGTGGTCGAGTTCTTCCGGGCGATCCCGGTACTGCTGCTGATGCTGTTCGCCTACGAGTTCTACGTCCGCTCCACGGGCATCGCCAGCGAGGAGCGCCCCCTCTACGCAGTCGTCACCGGCCTGGTGCTCTACAACGCCTCGGTTCTCGCCGAGGTCGTACGTGCCGGCATCCTGGCCCTCCCCAAGGGGCAGACGGAGGCCGCCTACGCGATCGGTCTGCGCAAGGGCCAGACGATGAGCAGCATCCTGCTCCCGCAGGCGGTCACCGTCATGCTGCCGGCCATCGTCAGCCAGCTGGTCGTCATCGTGAAGGACACCGCGCTGGGCGGCGTGATGCTCAACTTCACCGAGCTGCTGAACACCCGCAGCACGATCGCGGCCAACTACGCCAACGTCATCCCCAGCTTCATCGTGGTGGCCGTCATCTTCATCCTGCTGAACTTCGCCCTCACCAGCTTCGCGAGCTGGCTCGAGCGCAGGCTGCGCCGCAGCAAGCGCAGCACCGGCGTCGTCCTCGCCGCGGACGAGGAGGAGGTCAACCCCGCCCAGACCGGTGGCACCTACGGAACGGGTGCGGGCGGTTCGATCTGACGGATGGTCCAGCGGTTCTTAGGCACCCGACGGGGGTACGGCGGCCTGTTGCCGCCGCACCCCCGTCGGCGTAGGGCGCCGCAATGGGGCACAGCGGCCGGCCGCGCACACGAGCCGCCGCACGGCGCACGCCACCGCGCACCTGGAGCACCGGCGTGCGTCCCGCTTGACCGGCTGGCGCCCAGTCTGTTGCATACGTTCTGTGATCGTGCACCGTACTCCGGCTTTCTGTTCACCTGTCACCTCCAGGACACCGCTGCTGGCAGGAGGCGTCGCGCCGTGGATCCGGTGATCGTTGTCGGAGCGGGGCCCGTCGGGCTCACGCTCGCCCTGGCGCTGGCGCGTCAGGAGGTGCCGTCCGTCGTGCTCGACGAGGGCTCCGGCACGGACGCGCCGCGTGCCGCGCGCACGGTCGTCCTGCGCGAGGACACCACCGCGCTCGTGGAGCGCCTGGCCGGTGTGCCGCTCGGCGGGGCCGGCCTCCGTTGGGCCGGATGGCGGTCGTTGCGGCGCAAACAGGTGATGCACGAAGTCGCCTTCGACGACGCCGAACCCGCACCGCTGCACATCGCCCAGCACGTCCTGACCGGCGCCCTGCGCGCCGCCGTCGCCCGCGAACCGCTGATCGAACTCGCCGTGGACAGCCGGCTGGACAGCATGGAGCAGGAGACCACGGGGGTCACCGCCCACACCCGCGGCGCGGGCGGCACATGGTGGCGCGGCAGTCACCTGGTCGGCTGCGACGGCCCGCGTTCGACCGTGCGCAAGCTCCAGGACATCCGCTTCCCCGGCCGCACGGCCGTCGAACGGCACGCCGTCGCCGCGGTGCGCACCGAACTGCCCCATCCCGGCGAAGCGTTCCTCCACCGGCTGCCGCCGTGGCGGACGACCGGCCCGTTCGCCGGGGAGATCGCCGCCCGTCCGCTCCCGGACGACGTGTGGCGGCTCGACTGGCTCCTGCCGCCCGGCAAGGACCTGGTCACACCCGAACTGCTGCTCGCCCGCATCCGGGAGACCCTCACCGGCTGGACCGGCGACACCTCGCCGTCGTACGAACTCCTGGACACCGGCGTCCACACCGTCCACCACCGGGTGGCGCGCCGCTGGCGCGCCGGGCGGGTCTTCCTCGCCGGGGACGCGGCGCATCTGCTGGGCGCGCTCGGCACCCAGGGTCTCGACGAGGGCCTGCGGGACGCCGACAACCTCGCCTGGAAGCTCGCGCCGGCCTGGCACCACGGGCCGCACGAGGCACTGCTGGACAGCTACCAGACCGAGCGGCGCGCCGTCGTCGCCGCCCGGCTGCGCGCCGCCGACCAACTGCTGCCGGTACTGCGCGGGGGCGGCGGGCTGCGCTCCCTCGTGCCCGGATCCGGCCGCGGAAACGACGCCCTGCTGATGGACGGCCATCTGGGGCGCGGGCCGCTGGGCGCGCCGGGCGCGTACACCGACTCGCCGCTCACGCCCCCGCCCCTGGACGGCGAGGTCCTCGTGGACACGCCGGCCGGCTCCCCGGTCGCCGACGTGGTGGTGACCGCGGAGGACGGCTCCTTCGTGCCGCTGAGGGACCGGCTGGGCCGGGGCGCGCTGCTGGTGGTGCTGATCGCACCGGGTACGGGGGTGTGGGAGCGCCGGCACTGGCTGAGCGCCGGCATCATGCCCCGGCTGGCCGCAGCAGTGACCGCGCTGCCGCACCCCGCCGAGTTGCTGGTGGCCGAGAGCTACCCGGGCGCCGCCCCCCACACCGTCCTGCTGGTACGGCCCGACGGGCATCTGGTCACCGCGCTGAGCGGGGTGCGCCCGGCCGACCTGTACACCGCCGCGGAGACGGCGCTGGGCGGCGCCGAACGCGCCGAGGACCGTGCCGAGGCGGGCGCGCGCTGACCGCGGAGCCCTGTGGACCGCACGCGGACCGTCCGTCGCGCGGTCCACAGAGTGAGGGCGAGTTGACCGGTCAGGACCGCCATGGTCTACTCCCGAACGTGACCGACACCGATGTGCGCCTGTGGCGGAGGGTCCATATGGACCTCGTCCGCTATGCGGGCTGCGTGTGTCGTCCGGCCTGTTGAACTCGCCTCCCCTCACCCGGCGCGCGCCGCCCGATCCGCACATCCCCGTACGCCATACGTCCGTACCCTGTGCCGCCGCGCGCCCTCCGCGAACGCTCTTCAGGACGGTGTACGTGTCTGTCTCGCCCCTCGGGTCCTCGGCTCCCGTGTCCCCTGCTCCCGAACTCTCCCCCGCCGACTCCTCCCCTGCCGGGCCCTCGCCCGCCGAGTCCTCTCCCAGCGGGTCTGCTCCCGCCGTCTCCGCGTCCTCGGCGTCCTCGGCGTCCTCGGCGTCCTCGGCGTCCTCGGCGTCCTCGGCGTCCTTCGAGCAGGCGCCGACTCAGGCGGAACTCCTCGACTTCGTGCGGCGCACCGCCGCCGACGCCGAGCTGATCGCCTCGCTTCCGCTCGACCCGGAGGGCCGCACCTGGGTGCGCCTGGACGGGCCCGGCGGCAGTGAGGCGTGGCTGATCGGCTGGCCGCCCGGCACCGGCACGGGCTGGCACGACCACGCCGACTCGGTCGGCGCCTTCGTCACCGCCGCGGGCGAGCTGAGGGAGAACTCGCTCGCCGCCCGGCTGCCGACCGAAGGCTGGCGGACCCTCGAACTCACCGACGGCGTCGACCGCGAACGGCGGCTTCCGGCGGGGCGGGGACGTTCCTTCGGACGCCACCACGTGCACGAGGTGTTCAACGAGTCCACCGGCCGGCACGCGGTCTCCGTGCACGCCTACCACCCGCCGCTGTCCCGCATCCGCCGCTACAGCCGTACCGAACAGACCCTGCGCCTCGAGCAGGTCGAGCGCCCGGAGGACTGGCAGTGAGCACATCTCAACCACCCGTCGGAATCGACGAGTTGCTGGAGCGGGTCCGCCGGGGCTACGAACGCGTCGAGGCGCGCGAGGCCCACACGGCCGCCCGGGCCGGAGACGCCCTCCTGGTGGACATCCGCTACGCCGCTCTGCGCACGAGGGACGGTCTGATCCCGGGCGCCCTCGTCGTGGAGCGCAACGAACTGGAGTGGCGTCTCGACCCGCTGGGCAGCCATCGTGTCCCCGAGGCCACCGGTCACGACCTGCGCGTGGTCGTCGTCTGCAACGAGGGCTACGCGTCCAGTCTGGCGGCCGCGTCCCTGCACCGGCTGGGGCTGTTCCGGGCAACCGATCTGGTGGGCGGCTTCCAGGCATGGCGCTCGGCCGGACTGCCGGTGACGCCGTGGGACGGCCGCGTGCAGCCGTCGTAGAGGGACGCAGGCGCAGGGGGAGTCGCACGCCTGGGCCTGCGGGCCCACGAGCGCTCGCACCCCGTGGTGTCGTCCGTGCCTCTCCGCGCCGGACGCCCCGGCGGGCGCCGGCTCAGTAGCCCTCGTCGGCGAGGAAGTCCGTGTCCTCGCCCTCCTCCTCCAGTGCCTGCCGGACCACGCGCAGGGCCAGGCCCTCGGGGTAGCCCTTGCGGGCGAGCATCCCGGCGAGGCGGCGCAGCCGTTTGTCGCGGTCGAGGCCGCGGGTGGAGCGCAGCTTGCGGGCGACGAGATCGCGTGCGGTGGCTTCCTCCTGCTCGGCGTCGAGCCGGCCGACCGCCTCGTCGATCAGTGCCGTGTCGACGCCCTTGGTCCGCAGCTCCCGGGCGAGGGCACGCCGGGCCAGTCCGCGTCCGTGGTGCCGGGACTCCACCCAGGCGTCCGCGAACGCGCCGTCGTCGATCAGCCCGACCTCCTCGAACCGGGAGAGGACCTCGTCCGCCGCCTCGTCCGGGATCTCCCGCTTGCGCAGGGCGTCCGCGAGCTGCTTGCGGGTGCGCGGGGTCCCGGTGAGCAGGCGCAGGCAGATGGCGCGCGCCCGCTCCACCGGGTCCCCCGGAGGCTCCCCATGCCCCGCCCTCGACAAGGAGGAGGTGCCCCCGTCCTCGGCGGACGCCTCGCCGGGGCCGCGCCGACGGCCCCCGCGTCCACCGCGCGGCCCACCGTCACGCGAGCCGCCCCGGCGCGCACCACCCACGGATGGCCCACCCGCGCGGCGCTGTCCACCGCCGTCCCCGGGCACACCACCGCCCGGCTCGGCCTCCCCGTACCCGCTGTCTCCGTACCCGCCGTCTCCGTACGCGCCGTCTTGGTCCGCGCCCGAGCCGAGGGCGTCCCCGGTGCCCCTCCCCCGTGGGGCACCGAAGGCGGCGTACTCGTCCGCGTGCTCGTACTCGGCCCAGTCGGTTCGCCGTGTCACGGGTCAGCTCTTGGCCGAGGCGGCCTTGGGCTTGGTGGCCTTGGCGGGCGCCGCCTTGGCCGTGGCGTCCGCGGCGGCGGTGACCGCGGCGTCCGTGCCCGGCTCCGTGGTCGGCTCCTCCGGCCGCACGCCGACGCCCAGCTTCTCCTTGATCTTCTTCTCGATCTCGTTGGCCAGGTCGGGGTTGTCCTTGAGGAAGTTGCGCGCGTTCTCCTTGCCCTGGCCGAGCTGGTCGCCCTCGTACGTGTACCAGGCTCCGGCCTTGCGGACGAAGCCGTGCTCCACGCCCATGTCGATCAGACCGCCCTCGCGGCTGATGCCCTGGCCGTAGAGGATGTCGAACTCGGCCTGCTTGAAGGGCGGCGCGACCTTGTTCTTGACGACCTTGCAGCGGGTCCGGTTGCCGACCGCCTCCGTGCCGTCCTTCAGGGTCTCGATACGGCGGATGTCGATGCGCACCGAGGCGTAGAACTTCAGCGCCCGGCCACCGGTCGTGGTCTCCGGCGAGCCGAACATCACGCCGATCTTCTCGCGGAGCTGGTTGATGAAGATCGCGGTGGTCTTGGACTGGTTGAGCGCGCTGGTGATCTTGCGCAGGGCCTGGCTCATCAGCCGGGCCTGGAGGCCCACGTGGCTGTCGCCCATCTCGCCCTCGATCTCCGCGCGCGGGACGAGCGCGGCGACGGAGTCGATGACGATGAGGTCGAGGGCGCCGGAGCGGACCAGCATGTCCACGATCTCCAGGGCCTGCTCGCCGTTGTCCGGCTGGGAGAGGATCAGGTTGTCGATGTCGACGCCGAGCTTCTTCGCGTACTCGGGGTCGAGGGCGTGCTCCGCGTCGACGAACGCGACCTGGCCGCCCGCCTTCTGCGCGTTCGCCACCGCGTGCAGGGTCAGGGTCGTCTTGCCGGAGGACTCCGGTCCGTAGATCTCCACGACACGGCCGCGCGGCAGGCCACCGACGCCGAGGGCCACGTCGAGCGCGGTCGACCCGGTCGGGATGACCTCGATCGGCTCCTTCGACCGCTCGCCCATGCGCATGACCGCGCCCTTGCCGAATTGTCGTTCAATCTGTGCGAGCGCGGCGTCGAGCGCCTTCTCGCGGTCGGTTCCTGCCATGGGTTCCACCCGGTTTGCTTGTGTCGATCGCTTCACGTCAAAGACGCTAACGCCTGCCACTGACAATGCGCCCCGACGCACGTCCGGCCTGTGGATAACTCAGGCACTTCTCCCCCCGAACCGGGGCGAAATCCCTTCCGTCGGGCCTTGCCGGAGCTTCCATGAGAATGGATGTTCGATTTCCATGTCAAGCGCGCCGAGCGGCAGCGGAGCGGTCAGGACGCCGCCCGGCTAGTGCTGTGACCGGAAAGGTTTGCCGGAAAGCTCGCGGCGTCCGGTGCGGTGCATCGCAAGGCGGAGCATCGCCCGTGTACTGGATGTACTCGGGTGATGCGACAACGCGGCGAAGTGCCGTGCCGGACGCCGCGAGCCGGTGAACCTTTCCGGTCGCAGCACTAGCGTGGCTCCGCATGACCCACACCGAGATCGCGATCACCGCGGAGCTGGTCCGGGATCTGCTGCACGACCAGCATCCCGACCTGGCCGATCGCCCCTTGAGGCTCGGCGCGCGCGGCTGGGACAACCAACTGTGGCGGCTCGGCGACGACCTCGCCGTCCGACTGCCCTGGGCAACGCGGTCGGCGGACGCGTTACTGCGCAAGGAGCACGCCTGGCTGCCTTCCCTCGCCCCGCGCCTTCCTCTGCCGGTCCCCGTCCCGCAGCGCCTCGGCGAGCCCTCCGCGCGATTTCCGCGGCCCTGGGTCGTCACCACCTGGGTGCCGGGCACTCCTGCCGACCTCGCCCCCGCCACGCGCCCCGCGGAGGCGGCCGACGCCCTCGCAGCCTTCCTCTCGGCCCTTCACCGACCCGCCCCCGACGAGGCGCCCACCGGCCGCTTCGGCCGCGGCAGGCCGCTGGCCGACCGCCCCGACTCGTTCGCCGAGCAGCTCGCCACGGCCACCGGGCTTGGGCTGGTCCCCGACCCGGACGCCGTCCGGGCCGTCTGGGAGGATGCCGTCCGCGCGCCCGACTGGGCGGGCCCGGCCCTGTGGCTCCACAGCGACCTGCATCCGGCCAACGTCCTCACCGCGGACGGCGCCTTCTGCGGCGTGATCGACTTCGGCGACCTCTGCGCGGGCGATCCGGCCTGCGACCCGGCCGCCTCCTGGCTGCTGCTGCCGGAGGGCGCCGTCGACCGCTTCCACGGCGCCTACCGGCCGGCCGCGGACACCGCGACACTGCGCCGCGCCCGCGGCTGGGCCGTGCTGCAAGCCCTCAGCTGCGTCCTCATCGGAGATGCCGGCACCCACGGCCGCCCCGGCGGCAAGCCGACCTGGGGCCCACCCGCGCAGGCCGCGCTGAGACGCCTCGTCGCAACAGCTCACCACTGACCGAGGAGCGAGCCGATCGCGCCGAGCGCCGCGACGCCTGCCGAGCAGGCCCTGCCGAGTAGACCCAGCCGCGCACGCCCCGCCGAGCAGGCCCTACCGGGCCCGCCACATCCGGCGCGCGCGGTCGAGCAGGCCCGGGACCGGGCCGCGTCCGCGGTGGCCCTGGACGCGGGGGTCGTCCATGACGGCGTACCGCTTCACATAGGCGCCCAGGAAGGCCTGGAGGGTGGCGACCGCGGGAATGGCGATCAGCGCGCCCACCGCGCCGAGCAGGGCGGTGCCGGCGATGACCGAGCCGAAGGCGACCGCGGGATGGATGTCCACGGTCCTCGCGGTCAGCTTGGGCTGCAGCATGTAGTTCTCGAACTGCTGGTAGACCACCACGAAGACCAGCACCCACACCGCGTACCAGGGGTCCACCGTGAAGGCGATCAGCATCGGCAGGGCGCCCGCGAGATAGGTCCCTATGGTCGGGATGAACTGCGAGACCAGGCCCACCCAGACACCGAGTACGAGCGCGTACGGCACTCCCAGGGCCTGGAGCAGGACGTAGTGGGCGATCCCCGAGACGAGCGCCATCAGGCCGCGCGAGTACAGATAGCCGCCGGTCTTGTCGACGGCGATCTCCCACGCCCGCAGAACCTCCGCCTGGCGGGCGGGCGGCAGCAGGGAGCAGATGGTCCGGCGCAGCCGCGGACCGTCTGCGGCGAAGTAGAACGAGAACAGGGCGATCGTCAGCAGCCGGAACAGGCCCCCGAGCACCTGGGCGGACACGTCGAGCACACCCGCGGCGCTGTTCTGCGCGTACGTGCGCAGCCAGTCGGAGTGGAGCAGGCCCTCCTGCACGTCCACCCGTCTCAGCTCGGTGTGGAACGTGGAGTTGACCCAGTTGATGACGGAGTCGAGGTACTCGGGGAATCCCTCGACCATCTTGATGATCTGCCCGGCGAGCATCGAGCCGAGCAGGACCACGAAACCCGCCGAGGCGATCGTCAGCCCCAGGAAGACCAGGAAGGTCGCGAGCCCCCGCCGCATCCCGCGGGCTGCCATGCGGCTGACCGCGGGCTCGATGGCGAGGGCCAGGAAGAACGCGATGAGGGCGTTGAGGAGCAGGCCGGTCAGCTGGTGGAAGGCCCAGCTGCCGAGCTGGAAGGCGGCGACGAGGCCGATCGCGAGCACCATGGCGCGCGGCAGCCAGCGGGGCATGCGGGCGCCCGCCCCGGCGGCGCCCCCGGCCGGTTCCGGAGACCGGGGAGGCGGCGTCGTAGCGGACGGGGACGCGGGCGGGGCCGCCTGGCCGGTCTCGTCAGTGGGTGCCACGGTGCAAGTCTCGCCGACGCCACTGACGGCCCGGCACCGGACCATGCCTCTCGTGGCCGGTCAGTGCCTCTCCTGCGGAACGTTCATGACCCGGCACACGACGCGCCACACGTCCTTCGCGTCCCAGCCGGCCGCCAGCGCCTCGTGCACCGTGCGCCCGCCGAGTTCCGACATCACGTGATCGCGCGCGAAGGTGTCGGCGTACCCCGCGCCGAAGTGCTCCGCCATCCGCTCCCAGAAGACCGTCAACCGCATGATCCCAGTATCCCGCCCCTGCGGGTGACCTCGTTCCGGGGCCACCTGGGGAGAACGCTTTCCGCCCTACGGTCTGACGCATGGCCGAGACCGGAGCTCCCCCTTCTCCCCCGCCGCCCCCGGCGTCCTCCCCGCTGTTCCGCGCCGAGCACTTCGTGTGGCTCACCGCGCGCGTGCTGGAGCAGCGGCTGTTCGCGTACCACTTCCTGAACGGCGCCGCGGATCCGGTGGAGACCGCGCTGGACGCCTACCGCAACGAGGACGGCGGGTACGGTCACGCGCTGGAGCCCGATCTGCGGGGCCCGGTCAGCCAGCCGCTGCACACCGCGCACGCGCTGCGCGTGCTGGACACCGTCGGCCGCTGCGGCGGCCAGCGGGTGGAGCGCGTGTGCCGCTATCTGACCTCCGTCTCCACCTCCGACGGCGCGCTGCCCGCGGTCCATCCCGGTCAGCGCGGCTATCCGGCGGCACCCTTCGTGCCGATCGTGGACGATCCGCCGAGCGACCTGCTGGCCACCGGGCCGGTGGTGGGCCTGCTGCACCGCAACGAGGTGTGGCACGCCTGGCTCTTCCGGGCCACCGACTTCTGCTGGCGGCGGGCCGAGTCCCTGGAGACCTCCCACCCCTACGAGATCGAGGCGGCCGTCGCCTTCCTGGACTCGGTGCCCGACCGCACACGCGCGCGTGCGGCCGCCGACCGGCTCGGCCGTCTGGTGCGCGACCGGCGGCTGGCGCTGCTGGACCCGGAGCATCCCGAGGCCTTTCCGGTCGCGCTCCCCGGCCACGCGCCCGGGGAGCACCACTTCCCGCACGACTACGCGCGGACGCCCGGCTCCCTCGCGCGCGCGTGGTTCACGGACGAGGAGATGAAGCGGTCCCTGGACTTCCTGGCCGGCCGCCAGGAGGAGGACGGCGGCTGGCCGGTCACATGGCGCCAGTGGGCTCCGGGCCCCGTCCTGGAGGCACGCCCCATGGTCACGATCGAGGCGCTGCGCACCCTCAGGGCCCACGGCCGGACCATCGGCTGAACCACCACCGGTACACGCCCCGGCTCCTCGGCCGGGCTCCGCCGATACACGCCACGACGCCACGACTCGTCGGCCGAGCCGCCACCGGCGGGCGCCCGCCCCACGAGCGGGCAGCACCCCACACCCACCGGCTGGGCCCCACCCCACGGGCAGGTGCCCACCCCACCGACGAACCCCCGGCTCACCCCGTCAGGGCCCGTACCCCGGCCGTCACCACCACCGCTGCCCCGACCACGACCAGGAACGGCGCCCGCAGCAGCAGCGCCACGGCGGCGGCCGCGACCCCGGCCGCCCGCGCGTCCAGCACGAGCGTGTGCCCGTCGGCGAACGTCTGCTGGGCGGTGAGCGCGGCCAGCAGGGCCACGGGCAGCAGCGCGGCGAGCCGCTTCACCAGCGGCCGTTCCAGGGCGCCCGCCGGAACGAGCAGCCCGGCCAGCTTGACGGCGTAGCAGCCGACAGCGGTCACCGCCACCGCGATCCAGATGTTCAACGATCTCCCTCTCGTACGTCGTCACGGGCGCCGCTTCCGCGACGGCCCCGCAGGTACAGCACGGCCGGCGCGGCGAACGCGGCCGCCAGGACCGGCACACCTGCCGGCAGCACGGGCAGCAGACCTAGCCCGAGCAGCACGGCCAGAGCGGCGACGGCCCGCTCGGTGGCGGTCTTCAGCATCGGCGCCAGCAGCGCCAGGAAGACGGCCGGCCCGGCCGCGTCCAGGCCCCAGGCGTCGGTGTCGCCGAGGGCCTTGGCGCCCAGCGCGCCCAGCAGCGTGGTGAGGTTCCACAGCACGTACAGGGTGATCCCGGTGACGGTGAAACCGATCCGCGCGCTGCGCCGCGTGGGCTGGGCCAGCGTCACCGCGGTGGTCTCGTCGATGACCCACTGGGCCGCGAACGGCCGTACCGCGCGCGGGAGGGCCAGCAGCTGCGACAGGCGCAGCCCGTAGAAGGCGTTGCGCACGCCCAGGAAGAAGGCGCCCGCGGCCGCCGTGTACGGGTTGCCTCCGGCTGCCAGCGCCCCCACCAGCGCGAACTGGGAGGCCCCGGTGAACACCAGCAGGCTGAGCGCGCACGTCTGCCAGAGCGTGAGCCCGCCGCCCGCCGAGGTCACCCCGAAGGCGAACCCGGACAGTCCTACGGCGACCCCGACCCCGAGGGCGTCCCGTACGACGGCGGCGTCGGGCTTTCCTCCGTCGTCGGCGCGTATGTCTGCGAGAGCTGTCTGTTCTGCCACAACGCAGAGGGTAGGAACAGCCGGGACCTGGAGTCTTGTACGTTCTTGCGCTCGCGCTGGTAGGCGCCCGGGGGCACGCCCACGATCCGGGTGAAGTGCCGGCTCAGGTGCGACTGGTCGGTGAAACCGACGGCGACGGCGGCCTCGGAGGGCGCGGTGCCCGCGTCCAGCAGCCGCCTGGCCCGGCGCACCCGGGCGTCGGTCAGCCAGGTGTGCGGCGGCATTCCGTAAGCGTTGCGGAAGGCCCGCAGCAGCGCGAACGGGCTGCTGCCCAGGTCGGCCGCCAGCCTCTCCAGGCTCGGCGGCTCGGCCATCCGCTCCTCCAGGACGGCACGCGCGCGTGCCGCGTTCCGCGCACCCGCCGTCCGTATCTCCCGCTGCGGCAACGCCCCGCCGTTGAGTCGCAGCAGCCGCGTCACGGCGACCCGCAGCAAAGTGTCGGCGGCCAGCGCGTTGCCCTCGTCCGTGGCCCGCAGCACCTGATGCACCACCCCGACGGCGTACGGATCGTCGAGCACGGGACGGACGAAACCCGGCGTCCCGCGGATGCCCGTCGTCTCCCCGGCGATCTCGGCGACCAGCTCCGGCGACGGATACACCGCTCCGTACCGCCACCCCTCCGGCACCGCCGCCCGCCCGGTGTGCGGGGTGTCGGGATTGACCAGCGCCAGCGTCCCCGGCCCCGCGTACTGGTCGGACCCGCCGTGGTGGAACACCTCCACGCCCTCGACGATGGCGGCGATCACGAAGTGCTCGTGGGTGTGCCGCACGAACTCCTTGCGCACATAGCGGGCCCGCAGCAGATCGACACCGGGCAGTTCCTCGTACCGCCAGTGCCGCGCCCGCTCCTCACCCGCTGCCGCCACGCTCCCGATTCTCCGTCGTCGGCCCGGCTGCGCGAGTGCGGGGGGCGCCCCCGGCGTTCCCGGGCACCCGCCCGGGCCAGAGGGCGTTGTCAGTGGCCGGGTGCACGATGGACTCATGGTCAGCGACGCACACCGGGCCCTCGACGGCTTCTCCCCCGCGACCCGCGGCTGGTTCACGGGGGCCTTCTCCGCGCCCACCGCGGCCCAGGCGGGGGCGTGGCGGGCCATCGGCGAGGGCTCGGACGTGCTGGTGGTCGCCCCGACCGGCTCCGGCAAGACCCTCGCCGCCTTCCTCGCCGCGCTCGACCAGCTCGCCTCCGCCCCGCCCCCGGCCGATCCGAAGAAGCGCTGCCGGGTGCTGTACGTCTCCCCGCTCAAGGCCCTCGCCGTGGACGTGGAGCGCAATCTGCGCAGCCCGCTGACCGGTATCCGCCATGAGTCCGTCCGCCTCGGCCTGCCCGAGCCGGAGGTGAGGGTCGGCATCCGCTCCGGCGACACCCCGGCGGCCGAGCGCCGCGCCCTGTCCACCCGCCCGCCGGACATCCTGATCACCACGCCCGAGTCGCTGTTCCTGATGCTGACCTCGGCCACCCGGGACGCGCTCACCGGCGTGGAGACGGTGATCCTTGACGAGGTGCACGCGGTGGCCGGCACCAAGCGGGGCGCGCACCTCGCGCTGTCCCTGGAGCGCCTGGACGAGCTGCTGCCCAGGCCCGCCCGCCGCATCGGCCTGTCCGCGACGGTCCGCCCGGTCGACGAGATCGCCCGCTATCTGTCGCCCCGCCGCAAGGTGGAGATCGTCCAGCCGGAGTCCGGCAAGGAGTTCGACCTGTCGGTGGTCGTCCCCGTCGAGGACCTGGGGGAGCTGGGCGGTTCCCCTGTCACCGAGGACGGCGACAAGGCGGAGCGGCCCTCGATCTGGCCGCATGTCGAGGAGCGGATCACCGACCTGGTCCAGGCTCACCGCTCGACGATCGTGTTCGCCAACTCCCGCCGGCTCGCCGAGCGCCTGTGCAACCGGCTCAACGAGATCGCCTACGAGCGGGCGACCGGCGAGCCCCTGGACGAACACCACTCCCCCGCGGAGCTGATGGGCGGCTCCGGCGCGGCGCAGGGCGCGCCGCCGGTCATCGCCCGCGCGCACCACGGCTCGGTGTCCAAGGAGCAGCGCGCCCTGGTCGAGGAGGACCTCAAGGCGGGCCGGCTCCCCGCGGTGGTCGCCACCTCCAGCCTGGAGCTGGGCATCGACATGGGCGCCGTGGACCTCGTCGTCCAGGTCGAGTCCCCGCCGTCCGTGGCCTCCGGACTGCAACGGGTCGGCCGCGCGGGCCACCAGGTCGGCGCGGTCTCCACCGGCGTGGTCTTCCCGAAGTACCGCGGCGACCTGGTCCAGGCCGCGGTGGTCACCGAGCGGATGCGTTCCGGCTCCATCGAGTCCCTGAAGGTGCCCGCCAACCCGCTGGACGTCCTCGCCCAGCAGCTCGTGGCGATGACGGCGATGGACACCTGGCAGCTGGACGACCTGCTCGCCCTGGTCCGCCGGGCGGCGCCGTTCGCCTCACTGCCGGAGTCGGCGTTCACCGCCGTCCTGGACATGCTCGCCGGCCGTTACCCGTCCGACGCGTTCGCGGAGCTGCGCCCGCGCGTGGTGTGGGACCGCGTCGCGGGCACCATCACCGGCCGCCCGGGCGCGCAGCGCCTCGCCGTCACCTCCGGGGGCACGATCCCCGACCGCGGGCTGTTCGGCGTGTTCCTCGCCGGCTCGGACCCCAAGAAGGGCGGCGGCCGGGTCGGCGAGCTGGACGAGGAGATGGTCTACGAGTCCCGGGTCGGCGACGTCTTCACGCTCGGCACCAGCTCCTGGCGCATCGAGGACATCACGCGCGACCGGGTCCTGGTCTCGCCCGCGCCGGGCGTGCCGGGCCGGCTGCCGTTCTGGAAGGGCGACCAGCTCGGCCGACCGCTGGAGCTGGGCCGCGCGGTGGGCGCGTTCCTGCGCGAGGTGGGCTCCCTGCCCCAGGACGACGCCCGGCTGCGTCTGCTGGCCGCCGGCCTCGACGCGTGGGCCGCCGACAACGTCCTGTCGTACCTGGAGGAGCAGCGCGCGGCCTGCGGGCACGTGCCCGACGACCGGACGATCGTCGTGGAGCGCTTCCGCGACGAGCTGGGCGACTGGCGGGTCGTGGTGCACTCCCCCTTCGGCGCCCAGGTGCACGCCCCCTGGGCACTGGCGCTCGGCGCCCGCCTGTCCGAGCGGTACGGCATGGACGCGCAGGTCATGCACGCCGACGACGGCATCGTGCTGCGCCTGCCCGACGCCGACCTGATGGGTCTTGACCTGCTCGACCAGGAACCGATGAGGGCCGGCCTGGAGTACGACGCGGAGCAGGCGCCCGTCGGGGCCGCGGACGTCACCTTCGACAAGGGCGAGGTCGACCAGATCGTCACGGACCAGGTCGGCGGCTCGGCCCTGTTCGCCTCCCGTTTCCGCGAGTGCGCCGCCCGCGCGCTGCTGCTGCCGCGCCGCAATCCGGGCAAGCGCACCCCGTTGTGGCAGCAGCGCCAACGCGCCGCTCAACTGCTCCAGGTGGCGAGCGAGTTCGGCTCGTTCCCCATCGTCCTTGAGGCGGTCCGCGAATGTCTCCAGGACGTCTTCGACGTGCCGGGCCTGGTCGAGCTGATGGGCGACGTCGAGTCGCGCAGGGTGCGCCTGGTCGAGGTCACCACCCCCGAGCCGTCCCCCTTCGCCCGTTCGCTGCTGTTCGGGTACGTCGCCCAGTTCTTGTACGAGGGGGACTCGCCGCTCGCCGAGCGCCGCGCCGCCGCGCTGTCGCTGGACTCGCGGCTGCTGGCCGAGCTGCTGGGCCAGGCGGAGCTGCGTGAACTGCTCGACGCCGAGGTGCTGGTGGAGCTGGAGCGCGAGCTGCAGTGGCTGACCGAGGACCGTCGTGTGAAGGACGTCGAGGGCGTCGCCGACGTCCTGCGGCTGCTCGGACCGCTCTCCGAGGCCGAGTTGGCCGAGCGGGGCGCCGAGTCCGGCTGGGCGGCGGAGCTGGCCGGGGCTCGCCGGGCCATCCGGGTCCGGATCGCCGGAGCAGACCACTGGGCCGCGATCGAGGACGCGGGCCGGCTGCGCGACGCGCTCGGCACCGCGCTGCCCGTGGGCGTCCCGGAGGCGTTCACCGAGCCGGTGAAGGACCCGTTGGGCGACCTGCTGGCGCGCTATGCCCGCACCCACGGCCCGTTCACGTCGGCGGCGGCCGCGGCCCGCTTCGGCCTGGGCGTGGCGGTCACCGAGGGCGCGCTCCAGCGGCTCGCCGCGGGCGGCCGTGTCGTACAGGGCGAGTTCCATCCGGCGGGCATCGGCCAGGAGTGGTGCGACGCGGCCGTGCTGCGGCGGCTGCGCCGCCGTTCGCTGGCCGCGCTGCGGCACGAGCTGGAGCCGGTGCCGCCGGCCGCGCTCGCCCAGTTCCTGCCCCAGTGGCAGCATCTCGGCAAGGGGCACGGCCTGCGCGGCATCGACGGACTGGTGCGCGCCGTCGAGCAGTTGCAGGGCGCGTCCGTGCCCGCCTCCGCGCTGGAGAAGCTGGTCCTGCCGTCCCGCGTGGCGCACTACACCGCCTCGATGCTGGACGAACTCACGTCGGCCGGCGAGGTGGTGTGGGCGGGCGCGGGCGCGCTGCCCGGAAAGGACGGCTGGGTCTCCCTGTACCTGGCGGACGCGGCCCCGCTGCTCCTGCCGCCCCCGCACCCGCTGGAGCTGACCGCGCTGCACCAGTCGGTGCTGGACGCCCTCTCCGGCGGTTACGGCCTGTTCTTCCGTCAGATCGCCGACCAGGTCCGCGCGACCACCCACCCCGAGGCCACGGATCCCCAACTGGCCGACGCGCTGTGGGATCTGGCGTGGTCCGGGCGGCTCACCAACGACACGCTCGCCCCGATGCGCTCCCTGCTGGGCTCGGGCCGCACCGCGGGTTCCACCGCGCACCGGGCCAAGCGCACTGTCCCGCGCGGGCGTTACGGATCGCTGACGGCCGCCGCCCGCACCGCGTCCCGCAGTGGCCCGCCGACCGTCGCCGGCCGCTGGTCGCTGCTCCCGGTCCGCGACCCCGACCCCACCGTGCGCGCCCACGCCCTGGCCCGTACGCTCCTCGACCGGCACGGCGTGGTCACGCGGGGCGCGGTGGCGGCGGAGGGCGTGGAGGGCGGCTTCTCGGCGGTGTACCGCGTGCTGTCCGCCTTCGAGGACAGCGGCCAGGCCCGGCGGGGCTACGTGGTGGAGGGCCTGGGTGCCGCGCAGTTCGCGATGGACGGCGCGGTGGACCGGCTGCGCGCGGTGGCGAACGCCCGCGACCGGGGCGAGGGCCTGCCCGGCGCGGTCTCCGGGGACGGCGGCCCCGGCGGCTTCGGCTCCCCGGACGGCTCCTGGGTCCCCGGCGGCAGCATCGACTCCGGCTTCCCCGCCGCCGAACTCGGCGGAAGCCTTGGCGGCGACTTCGGCGGTGACGTCGACTGGCTGGACTCCGGCCGCCCGGCGACCGGTGACTACGTCTCACCCCGCGACCTCGCCTCACCGGGACTCGGCGGCCCGAGGGGCGGCGGGACGGCGGGAGGCGGGACGGGCTTTTCGCACGGAGGCGGCTTCGGCGACCGCCGTGCCCGTACCGCCGACGCCGGTGCCCGCGGGGTCGTCCTCGCCGCCGCCGACCCCGCGAACGCCTACGGCGCCGCCCTGCCCTGGCCGGAGCCGCCGACCGGCGCGGGACACAAGCCGGGCCGCAAGGCCGGCTCGCTGGTGGTGCTCGTCGACGGCGAACTGACGCTGTACATGGAGCGCGGCGGCAAGACGCTGCTGGCCTGGCCGGCCGACCCGGACGGCGCGGCCGGTGACGACCCGCGCCTGCGGGAGGCCGCCGAGGCACTGGCCGCGGCCGCCCGAGCGGGCTCGCTGGGCACGGTGACGGTGGAGCGGGTCAACGGCGCCTCCGCGTTGACCTCCCCCATCGGCGCCCTCCTGGAAGGAGCGGGCTTCGTGGCGACCCCGCGCGGACTGCGCCTGCGCGCATGAACCGGGTGAGGCCCGCATGACCCGTTGATCCGGGCAGTGCCCCCGAACAGCGGGGGCCGGCCCACGCGCACCCGTACGTGGCCGCCCACCCGCACGTGTCACCCTTGACCCATGCCCGAAGGCGACACGGTCTGGCAGACCGCGAGGCGGTTGCGCGACGCCCTCGCGGGCGAGGTGCTGACCCGGAGCGACTTCCGGGTGCCGAAGTACGCCACGGTCGACCTCACCGGCAGGACGGTCCTGGACACCGTCTCCCGCGGCAAGCACCTGCTCACCCGTTTCGAGGGCGGCCTGACGCTGCACTCGCATCTGCTGATGGAGGGCGCCTGGAAGGTGTACGGCGCCGGTGAGCGCTGGAAGGGCGGCCCCGGCCACCAGATCCGCGCCGTCCTCGGCACCGCCGACCGCGCTGCCGTCGGCTATCGCCTCCAGGTGCTGGAGTTGCTGCGCACCTCGGAGGACGAACGCACCGTCGCCCACCTCGGCCCCGACCTCCTCGGCCCCGACTGGGACCCCGACCTGGCCCTGGCAAACCTCCTGGCCGACCCGGGCCGCCCGCTCGGCGAGGCCCTGCTCGACCAGCGCAATCTCGCCGGCATCGGCAACGTCTACAAGAGCGAGCTGTGCTTCCTGCTCGGCGTGACCCCGTGGCTGCCGGTCGGCGCCGTGCCCGCCGACCGCACCGCGAAGCTGCCCGCCCTGGCCAAGAACCTTCTGGAGGCCAACCGCGACCGTGTGGTCCGCCGGACCACGGGCCTTCGGGGACATGACCTGTTCGTGTACGGCCGGGCACCGCGCCCCTGTCTGCGCTGCGGCACCTCCGTCCGGGTGGCCGACCAGGGCGACGGCTCCCAGGAGCGGCCCACGTACTGGTGTCCGAGCTGCCAGGCAGGCCCCGCACCGGCGCCGGGCAGCGCGCAGAAGTGGCGGGACCGCTATCACCGCACCACCGGTTGACCGTCCGCCCGGTCGTTGACCGTCCGCCCGGTCCTTCAGGACGGGCCGGATTCCTCGTCCGAGCGAGGGGGCGGCGATGCCTTCGCGGTGCCGAACGGCCATCTCCCGCCGGCGGCGGGTGACGCTCCGAAGACGCCGTACGGCCACCCCTCGGAGGCGGGAAACGACGCTTCATCGCCGTCCGCGGGCGCCGGCGCCCCGAGCCCCCCGTCCTCCCCCTCGTCCTGTTGTCCCCGCGCCCCTTCCCTATGGCCCCCCTTGCCCCGCTCCGCGGACCCCTCCTTGGGCACGCAGTGCACGGGCAGCAGGCTCAGCCCCCATCCCCCGGCCGCGACGGCCCCCTCCAGCGCTCCCGCATCGCCCGACAGCAGCAGCCGCAGCACCGCCCACCACCACGCGGCACCCAGCCCCAGAGCGGCCCCCCAGCGCACTATCGGCCCCGCCATCGCACCCACCATCACCTCCAGCCGACGACGGACCGCCGCACTGGCCTCCACGATGGCGGCCCCGCCCGGCACCGGCAAACGGGCCGCGGTGAAACCCGCCGTAAACCCCCGGACAAGGTGAAAGCCCCGGCCGGGCCCCTCCAGGTCTCCCCGGAGAGGCCCGGCCGGGGCCTCATCCACGTGTGCGTGAGGTCACGCGCGCGTGCGACAGGTCACGCGGCGACCACGTCCACCGCCTCGGCGGCGGGCGCCTTGATGGTCACCCGTTCCGGTGGCACACCGGTCACCGACACGGAACCCAGCATCGGGCGAACCGGCGTGGGCACGGGCTCGGTGGCCGCAGCAGACTGGGCCAGCTCGGCGAGGGCGAGTTCGTCGCTCACTTCCCGCATGAGTTCGGACATCCGTACGTCCAGCGCGTCGCAGATGGCGGCGAGCAGCTCGGAGGAAGCCTCCTTCTGCCCCCGCTCCACCTCGGAAAGATAGCCGAGCGAGACTCGGGCGGACGAGGAGACTTCGCGCAGAGTACGGCCCTGGCGCTGGCGCTGCCGACGCAGCACGTCACCCAGCAGGCGACGGAGCAGAATCATCGGTGGCTCCCTCCTCGGACCGCGTAGCCGCATCCTTCACGCCCCACCGTACCGCCTTGCGCCGCGGCCGTGCGGGGAGCGATGTCGTGTTCACTCAGGGCTGCAAACATCAAAACCCCCCGTTCCGTTCCGTATCCTGTGCCCGCTCATTTCCGGTCTGTTCGCCCGCGATCTGCTCCAAAAGCAGTGCGAGTACCCTCCGTACACTCTCCATACGAATGTCCGCCCGGCTGCCGTTCAACCGCAGCGCGGCCGTTTTCCCGCCGCGGTCGGCACCGGTTTCCGTCGTGCGGGGCCCGTCAACGGCCACGAAGACCGTGCCGACGGGCTGTCCGTCCTGGGGGTCGGGGCCGGCGACTCCGGTGGTCGCGATGCCCCAGTCGGCTTCCATGACCTTCCGCGCCCCGGCCGCCATCTGGGCCGCGACCTGCGGATCCACCGCTCCCCGCTCGGCCAGCAGGGTGGCGTCGACGTCCAGCAGCCGGTGCTTGAGCTCGGTGGCGTAGGCGGTGACCGAGCCCCGGAACACCTTCGACGCCCCCGGCACCGCGGTGATCTCCGCCGCGACCAGGCCACCGGTCAGCGACTCGGCCACGGCGACCGTCTCGCCTCTCACCGTGAGCAGCCTCACTACGTCGGCGGCCGGCGAACTCACGCTTGCGACTCCTCCAACGCGGCACGCTGCTCGGCGATTCCCCGACGGCGCAGCACGATGGCCTGTCTCACATAGTCCAGACCCGTCACCACGGTCAGCACGACCGCCGCGGCCATCACCCAGAACCTCAGCGTGGCCAGCCAGCCCGTCAGCGCCAGTACGTACATGCCGACGGCCACGCCCTGCGTGAGCGTCTTCAGCTTGCCGCCGCGGCTCGCGGGGATCACGCCGTAGCGGATGACCAGGAAGCGCAGGAGCGTGATCCCCAGTTCCCGGCCGAGGATGACCCCGGTCACCCACCAGGGCAGGTCGCCGAGCCCGGAGAGGCAGATGAGCGCCGCCCCCATGATGGCCTTGTCGGCGATGGGGTCGGCGATCTTCCCGAAGTCGGTGACGAGGTTGTACGTCCGCGCCAGGTGGCCGTCGAACAGGTCGGTGATCATGGCGACGGCGAAGGCCGCCCAGGCCAGCGACCGCCACGCGGGGTCGTACCCGCCGTCGGTCAGCATCAGGGCCACGAAACAGGGCACGAGCAGCAGCCGGAGCATGGTCAGCAGATTGGCGACGTTCCACACGCTCGCCTGGTTCACGGCGGCGGCCGCGATCTTCCCGCCGCGCGGAGACCTGCCCGCGCCCTGCGCCCGCTCGGCCTCGCCCGCCGCGTCCGTCGCACCGGAACCGGCGGCAGCGGCAGGACGGGAAACCTGGGAGGCACGGGAGGCACCCGTGGCCCCGTCGGCGCCGGCGCGGCGCGGGGCCGCTCCCGCGGCCCTGCCCTGCGCGCCGGAGGAGCCGCCCGCAGCGGATGCCGGGACTCCCGTCATCTGCCCGCCTCCTCGCTCCACGAGAGCGTGCCCGCCAGCGGCTCGGCCACCAGGTCGACGCCTTCCGTACCGACCACCTTCGCCTCGACCATACGACCGACGTCCAGGCCCTCGCCGCCCACCAGCAGCACCTGGCCGTCCGTCTCCGGCGCCTGGTGCGCCGCCCGGCCGCGGACGCCGTCCTCGGCGTCCACGGACTCGACCAGCACGTGGACCGTCTGGCCGACGCGCTCCTCGGCCCGCTGGGAGACGAGTTCCTCGGCCAGCCGGGAGACCCGCGCCAGCCGCTCGGCGACGACGTCCTCGTCGAGCTTGTCGTCGTACGTCGCCGCCTCGGTGCCCTCCTCGTCGGAGTAGCCGAAAACGCCGATGGCGTCCAGCCGGGCACCGTTCAGGAACCGCTCCAGCTCGGCCAGGTCGGCGTCGCTCTCGCCGGGGAAGCCGACGATGAAGTTGGACCGCACGCCGGCCTCGGGGGCCTTGGTGCGGATGGTGTCGAGCAGTTCCAGGAAGCGGTCGGTGTCGCCGAAGCGGCGCATGGCGCGCAGCACGCCGGGCGCGGAGTGCTGGAACGACAGGTCGAAGTAGGGGACCACCTTCGGGGTGGAGGTCAGGACGTCGATCAGTCCGGGACGCATCTCGGCCGGCTGGAGGTAGCTCACCCGCACCCGCTCGATGCCGTCGACCTCGGCGAGCTCGGGCAGCAGGGACTCCAGGAGGCGGATGTCGCCGAGGTCCTTGCCGTAGGAGGTGTTGTTCTCGGAGACCAGCATGATCTCCTTGACGCCCTGCTCAGCCAGCCACCGCGTCTCGTTCAGCACATCGCTCGGGCGGCGGGAGATGAACGAGCCGCGGAAGGACGGAATGGCGCAGAAGGAGCAGCGCCGGTCGCAGCCGGAGGCGAGCTTGACCGAGGCGACCGGGGCGCCGTCCAGCCGGCGGCGCAGCGGCGCACGCGGCCCGGAGGCCGGGGCGACACCTTCCGGGAGATCCGTGGGGCCGTGCCCGGGAATGGCCACCTCCGTGCCGGCGCCCTGACGCTCGGCAGGGCTGATCGGCAGCAGCCTGCGGCGGTCGCGCGGGGTGTGCGAGGCGTGGATGCCGCCGCTCAGGATCGTCTGGAGGCGGTCGGAGATGTCGGCGTAGTCGTCGAAGCCGAGCACGCCGTCGGCCTCCGGGAGGGCCTCGGCGAGTTCCTTGCCGTACCGCTCGGCCATGCAGCCGACCGCGACCACCGCCTGCGTTCTGCCGTGGTCCTTGAGGTCGTTGGCCTCCAGGAGGGCGTCGACGGAGTCCTTCTTGGCGGCCTCCACGAAGCCGCAGGTGTTGACCACGGCGACGTCCGCTTGCGCGGCGTCCTCCACGAGCTGCCAGCCGTCCGCCTCCAAACGGCCTGCGAGCTCCTCCGAGTCCACCTCGTTGCGGGCGCAGCCGAGAGTGACGAGTGCGACGGTACGGCGTTCAGGCATGGGCTCAAGACTACTTTGTCTCCACGACCGCCCAAGTCGACGGGGTTGGCCGAGCTTGGCCAACCCCGTGCTCGCCTGTCTCTTCGGCCCTTTGTGTACGGACCGCGCGCCGTCAGCTACCCGACCTGCGGGTCGCCCTTGGTGTACGTGAGGCGCTCCACGGCGCCGGGCTGGAACTGGTCCTCGATCTTCTTGCCGTTGACGTAGAGCTGGATCGCGCCGGCGTCGCCGAGGATCAGGTTGATCTTGGAGCTGTCCTGGAAGGTCTTGGACTCGCCCTTCTGCAGCAGCCCGTCGAAGAGCATCCGGCCGTTGTGGTCCTTGGCCGAGATCCAGCTGCGCCCGTTGTCGGCACTGACCTGCACGGTCACCTTGTCCTGCGGCGCGGCCGCGATGGCGCTGTCGGACGGCGCGGGCGTCGGGTCGGCGGGCTTGCTGCTCTTGGGCGTGGGCGGGGCCGAGGTGCCGGCCGTGGGCGTGGAGCCCTCGCCGATCTTCCCCTGGGCGCCGGTGTCGTCGCTGCCGCCCTTGAAGGCCGTGAAGCCGACGAAGCCGATCACGACGACGATCGCCGCGACCATGGCAGCGGTCCAGTTGGGCCCGCGCCGCTCCGGGCGGATGCGTTCCGCCTCGAACAGGGGGGCGGCCGGGGTCGGGGCGGGGCGGCCGCCGCGCTCGGCGTCGAAGCGCGCGAGCAGCGGGGCCGGGTCGAGACGCACGGCCTTCGCCAGGTTCCGGATGTGGCCACGGGCGTAGACGTCGCCGCCGCAGGGCGCGAAGTCGTCGGCCTCGATGGCGTGCACGATGGCGAGGCGGACCCGGGTGGCGCTGCTGACGTCGTTGACGGTCAGCCCGGCGGCGATCCGCGCCTCCTTCAGGGCACGGCCGACGGAGGGGCGGGCTTCCTCGGAAACGTCTTCGAAGGGACGCTCGTCTTCAGGGGAGTTGCCGATGGACACGGGGGCGCCTTTCGAGCGTGTAGCCGCCTGTGCTGGAGGTTCAGTCTAGGGAGGTGCCAAAGGGTGAAGCGACCCGGCTGCAGGACTTTGTACGCCATCGGAATGGCCGGACAAACCGATGGTGGGACAGATGTGGCGCCCAGGGTTGGACGCGCACCGGTCCTCTCGCTCAACTTGACGTACGCCCAGGCGAAACGGTTGCCCGCCGCTCGCTAACGGGTGGATCACGGTGCACGCCCACCCGCGGCCGGCGCATCCGCCGGACGCGTCTTCCTGCTACCCCTCAGACTCCCCGCGAATCACGGCGAGCACTCCGTCCAGGTCCTCGGGTTTCACAAGAACGTCACGCGCCTTGGACCCCTCGCTGGGCCCGACGATGTTCCGGGACTCCATGAGGTCCATCAGCCGCCCCGCCTTGGCGAAGCCGACGCGCAGCTTGCGCTGGAGCATGGACGTCGAGCCGAACTGCGTGGAGACGACCAGCTCGGCCGCCTGGCACAGCAGGTCGAGGTCGTCGCCGATGTCCTCGTCGATCTCCTTCTTCTGCTTGGTGCCGACGACGACGTCGTCCCGGAAGACCGGCGCCATCTGGTCCTTGCAGTGCTGGACGACCTCCTGGACCTCCGCCTCGGTCACGAACGCGCCCTGAAGACGTGTCGGCTTGCTCGCCCCCATCGGAAGGAACAGCCCATCGCCCTTGCCGATCAGCTTCTCCGCGCCCGGCTGGTCGAGGATGACGCGCGAGTCGGCCAGCGAGGAGGTGGCGAACGCCAGCCGGGAGGGCACGTTCGCCTTGATCAGACCGGTGACCACGTCGACCGACGGGCGCTGGGTGGCGAGCACCAGGTGGATACCGGCGGCACGCGCGAGCTGGGTGATGCGCACGATGGCGTCCTCGACGTCCCGTGGGGCGACCATCATCAGGTCGGCCAGCTCGTCGACGATGACCAGCAGATAGGGGTAGGGCTGGAGCTCGCGCTCGCTGCCCTCGGGCGGTTTCACCTTGCCCTCGCGCACGGCGCGGTTGAAGTCGTCGATGTGCCGGAACCCGTACGCCGCCAGGTCGTCGTAGCGCAGATCCATCTCGCGTACCACCCACTGCAGCGCCTCGGCGGCCCGCTTGGGGTTGGTGATGATCGGCGTGATCAGGTGCGGGATGCCCTCGTACGCGGTCAGCTCGACGCGCTTGGGGTCGACCAGGATCATCCGGACGTCCTCGGGGGTCGCCCGCATCATGATGGACGTGATCAGGCAGTTGATGCAGGACGACTTGCCTGAGCCGGTGGCGCCGGCGACCAGCATGTGCGGCATCTTCGCCAGCGAGTGCGTGACGTAACCGCCCTCGACGTCCTTGCCGAAGGCGACCAGCATGGGATCGTCGTCCTCGGCGGACTCGGCGAGCCGCAGCACGTCCCCGAGGTTCACCATCTCCCGGTCGGTGTTGGGGATCTCGATGCCGACCGCGGACTTGCCGGGGATCGGGCTGATGATCCGCACGTCCGGACTGGCGACGGCGTACGCGATGTTCTTGGTCAGCGCGGTGATGCGCTCGACCTTCACGGCGGGCCCGAGTTCGACCTCGTAGCGGGTGACCGTCGGGCCGCGGGTGAACCCGGTGACACTGGCGTCGACCTTGAACTCGGTGAAGACGTTGGTGAGCGAGTCGACGACCGCGTCGTTGGCCGCGCTGCGCGCCTTGCCGGGCCCGCCCCGCTCCAGCAGGTCCAGGGAGGGCAGCGAGTAGGTGATGTCGCCGGAGAGCTGGAGCTGCTCGGCGCGCGCCGGCAGGTCGCGGGGCTGGGCCGGCGGGGTCTTCGTGAGGTCGGGGACCCCGGACTGCCTGTGGCCGGCGGGCCGCTGGGCCGGCGGCTCCTGCGAGGACCGCCCGGTCCGGCCGTCCTGGCCGGGGCGTGCGGCTGGCACGGGCGTCGGGGTGGTGCTCTCCCCGCGGTCGCCCACGCCGACGCCCTGGGTGAGGTCCGCGACGACCGGCGAGGGCGGCATGCCGTGCAGCACCGCGCCGTCGAGCGCGGCGGCGGCAGCGGCGGCGACGTCCACGGCGTCCATCTGCCGTTGCATGTCCGGCTGCGGCACCGCCGAGCGACGGGGACGCGAGCGCCGCCTGGACAGGGCCTCCTGCTCGACGGCGTCCGGGTCGTAGTCCTGCTGGGCGGCGCCCGGGCGCTTGCGGGAGCGCGCGGGCAGCACCTCGCGCCACTGCTCCTCGTAGCGCTCGTCGTCGCCGTACTCCTCGGCCTCCGGGTCGTGCACGATGCCCAGCCGCACCCCGAGCAGCCGCAGCCGCTGCGGGATCGCGTTGACCGGGGTCGCGGTGACGACCAGCAGGCCGAACACCGTGAGCAGCACCAGCAGCGGCACGGCGAGGACCTCGCCCACCGCGTAGGTCAGCGGAGTCGCGGCGCCCCAGCCGATGAGCCCGCCGGCGTCCCTTATCTCCTGCATGCCGTCGCTGCGGGCGGGCGAGCCGCAGGCGATGTGGACCTGTCCAAGGACGCCGATCACCAGGGCGGACAGGCCGATGACGATCCGTCCGTTGGCCTCGGGCTTCTCGGGATGCCGGATGAAGCGGACGGCGATGACCGCGATCAGGATCGGCACCAACAGGTCCAGCCGGCCGAAGGCGCCGGTCACCAGGATCTCGACCAGGTCGCCGACGGGTCCGCGCAGATCGGCCCAGGTGCCCGCGGCGACGATCAGGGCGACGGCGAGCAGCAGCAGCGCGATGCCGTCCTTGCGGTGCGCGGGGTGGAGGTTCTTGGCGCCCTGTCCCACTCCGCGGAAGACGGCGCCGACGGCGTGCGCGAGCCCGAGCCAGAGGGCGCGCACGACCCGGTACACGCCCCCCGTGGGGCTGGGCGCGGGCCTGGGTGCCGCCTTGCCCGCGGGCTTCTTGGCCGGCGCCTTCCTGGCGGGGGCCTTCTTCGCGGCGGCCTTCTTCGCCGGAGCCGCCCCCGAAGCGGCGGCCTTCTTCGCGGGCTGCTTCTTGGCTGCGGAGGGACGTGAGGCCATGGGTGTGAGGTTACCGGGGGAGACGACGGCGGACACGTGCGCCCGCTGCTTCACCCGTTCGTGTCGTGTGCGGAGAGGCGCCGGGCTGACACGCCCTCAGGAGCCGTACATCGCGGGGAGCGTGGCCCGATCCCGCCGCTCGCCGAGCGGGCCGGGCCCCGCGCCCCGGATGCGGACTCAGCCCTGCGAAGGCAGCGACGACGGACTCCCCGTGCCCGGCTCCAGCGCGTCCAAGGCACGTCGCAGGCCCGTCAGTTTGCGCTCCAGATGGGCTGCCGTGGCGACCGCCGCCGCGTCGGCGGACTCGTCGTCCAGCTGCTTGGACAGGGCTTCCGCCTGCTCCTCGACCGCGGCGAGACGGGCGGAGAGTTCCGCGAGCAGACCGGCCGATTCCTTGCCGTCGCCCACCGCTCCTTGGCCGCCGCCCTCCAACTGGAGCCGCAGCAGGGCCGCCTGCTCCTTCAGCTGGCAGTTCTTCATGTACAGGTCCACAAAGACCGAGACCTTCGCGCGCAGCACCCACGGGTCGAACGGCTTGGAGATGTAGTCCACCGCGCCCGCCGCATAGCCGCGGAAGGTGTGATGAGGGCCGTGGTTGATCGCGGTGAGGAAGATGATCGGGATGTCCCGGGTCCTCTCCCGCCGCTTGATGTGCGCGGCCGTCTCGAAGCCGTCCATGCCCGGCATCTGGACGTCCAGCAGAATGACCGCGAAGTCGTCCGTGAGCAGTGCTTTGAGCGCTTCCTCCCCGGACGATGCCCGCACCAGCGTCTGATCGAGCGCAGAGAGGATGGCCTCCAGCGCCAGCAGATTCTCCGGCCGGTCATCGACCAGGAGGATCTTGGCCTTCTGCACCATGGCCCGCCCTCCTCGCCCCGGCTTGGGGCCGCCCCTGTCCGCAGGAAACGGGGAGGCACCGGCGGGTGCCGCCCCAGGGGACGGCTCCCTTGCGCCGCCCGTCCTTGTGCCGGTCATCGTAGCCGCACCCCGCCCGTCGCCACACCCTGTCACCGTGATGTCACTGTGCACCTGGCAGAAACGCCGCGGGAGACCAGAAGGTTCCCCGGATCCCGCACTTCTACACGGCTCCGGGGCCTCCGAGTCGACAACGTACCGCGCCCCGCGAACGTTCCGGGCACCGCCTCCCCGTCACTCCCCGCTCATCCAGTGCGCCATCACGGTCAGCAGGTGATCGGGGTCGACGGGCTTGGTCACATAGTCGGAGGCGCCCGACTCGATCGCCTTCTCCCGGTCGCCCTTCATCGCCTTCGCGGTCAGCGCGATGATCGGCAGCCCGGCGAACTGCGGCATCCGCCGGATCGCCGTGGTCGTCGCATAGCCGTCCATCTCCGGCATCATGATGTCCATCAGGACGACCGCGACGTCGTCGTGCTGCTCCAGAACCTCGATGCCCTCCCGGCCGTTCTCGGCGTACAGCACGGACAGGCCGTGCTGCTCCAGGACGCTGGTCAGGGCGAAGACGTTGCGGATGTCGTCGTCGACGATGAGCACCTTCTCGCCGCCGAACCGGATGTCCCGGTGCCCCTGCGGGACGGACTCCGGCTCCGCCGGGCCCGTCGACGCCACCACCCACTGCTCCTGGAGCGGCTGCCCGTGCTGCGCCGGCCTGTGGTCGGCGGTCGGCAGGGCCCTGCGGCGGCGCCGGAACAGCGCGGCGGGACCACTCTGCGTCTCCTGGTACGACTTCACCTCGGCCGGCGTCTCGGCCCGGGCGGCCTCCTGCCCGGACGGCTCCGGCTCGGGGGCGGCGACCAGATGGCCGGCGTCCAGCACGGAGCCGGGCTGCTGGTAGCCCTGCGGCGGCAGCTCCCCCGGGTGCAGCGGCAGGTACAGGGTGAACGTCGAACCGCGGCCCGGCTCGCTCTGCGCGTGGATCTCGCCGCCGAGCAATTGGGCGATCTCCCGCGAGATGGACAACCCGAGGCCGGTACCGCCGTACTTGCGACTGGTGGTGCCGTCGGCCTGCTTGAACGCCTCGAAGATCACCCGCATCTTGCTGGCCGCGATGCCGATGCCGGTGTCGGTGACGGAGAAGGCGATGATGGGCGCGTCCGGGTCGGCCAGCGAGCCGGCCTCCAGCAACTGCTCGCGGATCGGCTGCGGAACGTCGTCCCGGGCGGGACGGATGACCAGCTCCACCGACCCGGAGTCGGTGAACTTCACCGCGTTGGACAGCAGGTTGCGCAGCACCTGGAGCAGCCGCTGCTCGTCGGTGTGCAGGGTCGCGGGCAGCTCCGGCGACACCCGTACGGACAGGTCGAGGCCCTTCTCCGCGGTCAGCGGCCGGAAGGTGGCCTCCACGTAGTCGATGAGCTGGACGAGCGCGATACGCGTCGGGGAGACGTCCATCTTGCCCGCCTCGACCTTCGACAGGTCCAGGATGTCGTTGATCAGCTGGAGCAGGTCGGAGCCCGCGCCGTGGATCGTCTCGGCGAACTCGACCTGCTTCGGGGACAGATTGCCCTCGGCGTTGTCCGCGAGCAGTTTGGCCAGAATCAGCAGGGAGTTGAGCGGCGTACGCAGCTCGTGCGACATGTTGGCCAGGAACTCGCTGCGGTAGCGCATGGAGACCGCGAGCTGCTCGGCACGCTCCTCGAGGACCTGCCGGGCCTCCTCGATCTCGGAGTTCTTCGCCTCGATGTCGCGGTTCTGCTGGGCCAGCAGCTCGGCCTTCTCCTCCAGCTCGGCGTTGGACGCCTGAAGGGCCTTCTGCCGCTGCTCCAACTCCTCCGACCTCAGACGCAGTTGCTCGGTCAGCTCCTGGGACTGCTTCAGCAGCTGCTCGGTCTTGGTGTTGACGGAGATGGTGTTGACGCTGGTGGCGATCATCTCCGCGATCTGGTTGAGGAAGTCCTTCTGGATGTGCGTGAACGGCGTGAACGAGGCCAGCTCGATGACACCGAGCACCGTCCCCTCGAACAGCACCGGCAGCACGATCACCTGCGCGGGCGGCGCCTCGCCGAGCCCGGAGGAGATCTTCAGATAGCCGCTGGGCGCGTTGTCGACGAGGATGGTGCGCCTCTCCTGCGCGGCGGTCCCGATCAGCGCCTCGCCCGGCCGGAACGACGTCGGCATGGAACCCAGCGAGTAACCGTACGAACCCAGCATCCGCAGCTCGTAGGAGTCGTCGCCCTCGCTCCCGGGGTCCGTCTCGTCGGCGAGCGGCATGGCGACGAAGAAGGCACCGTGCTGCGCCGAGACCACCGGCGTCAGCTCGCTCATGATCAGCGAGGCCACGTCCTGGAGGTCGCGGCGGCCCTGCATCAGCGCCGAGATACGGGCGAGATTGCCCTTGAGCCAGTCCTGCTCCTTGTTGGCGATCGTGGTGTCGCGCAGGTTGGCGATCATCTTGTTGATGTAGTCCTGGAGCTCCTGGATCTCGCCGGAGGCGTCGACGTCGATCTTCAGGTTCAGGTCGCCGCGGGTGACCGCGGTCGCCACGCGCGCGATGGCACGCACCTGCCGGGTGAGGTTCCCGGCCATCTCGTTCACGGACTCGGTCAGGTCCCGCCAGGTGCCGTCGACGTCGCGCACGCGTGCCTGGCCGCCGAGCTGGCCCTCGGTGCCCACCTCGCGGGCGACCCTGGTGACCTCCTCGGCGAAGGACGACAGCTGGTCGACCATCGTGTTGATGGTCGTCTTCAGCTCCAGGATCTCCCCGCGCGCGTCGATGTCGATCTTCTTGGTCAGATCGCCCTTGGCGATGGCGGTGGTGACCATGGCGATGTTGCGCACCTGACCGGTCAGGTTGGACGCCATCTGGTTCACCGACTCGGTGAGGTCCTTCCAGGTGCCGGCCACCCCGGGGACGTACGCCTGACCGCCGAGGATGCCGTCCGTGCCCACCTCACGGGCCACCTTGGTGACCTGGTCGGCGAACGAACTCAGCGTCTTCACCATGGTGTTGAACGTGTCCGCGAGCTGCGCGACCTCACCGCGCGCCTCGATGGTCACCGTCCGCGTCAGATCGCCGTTGGCGACCGCGGCCGCGACCTGGGAGATGTTGCGCACCTGCATGGTCAGGTTGTTGGCCATCAGGTTGACGTTGTCGCTGAGGTCCTTCCAGATGCCCACGACACCGGGCACGTGCGCCTGGCCGCCGAGGATGCCCTCCGTGCCCACCTCACGGGCCACCCGCGTGACCTGCTCGGCGAACGACGACAGCTGGTCGACCATCGTGTTGACGGTGGTGACCAGCTCGAGGATCTCGCCCTTGGCGTCGACGGTGATCTTCTTCGACAGGTCGCCCTTGGCGACCGCGGTCGTGACCTCGGCGATGTTGCGCACCTGAATGGTCAGGTTGTTCGCCATGAAGTTCACGGACTGGGTGAGGTCCTTCCAGGTGCCGGAGACGCCCTGGACCTCGGCCTGGCCGCCGAGGATGCCCTCCGTGCCCACCTCACGGGCCACCCGCGTGACCTCCTGGGCGAACGAGGAGAGCTGGTCCACCATCGTGTTCAGGGTGTTCTTCAGCTCGAGGATCTCCCCGCGCGCGTCCACGGTGATCTTCTGCGAGAGATCACCGCGGGCCACCGCGGTGGCGACCTGGGCGATGTTGCGCACCTGGGCGGTGAGGTTGCCGGCCATGCCGTTCACGGAGTCCGTGAGGTCCCGCCACACACCGGCGACGCCGGGCACCTGCGCCTGCCCGCCCAGCCGGCCCTCCGTGCCCACCTCGCGGGCGACCCGGGTCACCTGGTCCGCGAAGGCGGAGAGCTGGTCCACCATCGTGTTGATGGTGTTCTTCAGCTCCAGGATCTCCCCGCGCGCGTCGACGTCGATCTTCTGCGAGAGGTCGCCGCGCGCCACGGCCGTCGTCACCTGGGCGATCTGCCGCACCTGGGAGGTGAGGTTGCCGGCCATGAAGTTGACGGAGTCGGTGAGCTCCTTCCAGGTGCCGGACACCCCGTCCACGCGGGCCTGCCCGCCCAGCCGGCCCTCCGTGCCCACGTCCCGGGCCATCCGGGTCACCTGATCCGCGAACGACGACAGCTGGTCCACCATCGTGTTCACGGTGTTCTTCAGCTGGAGCATCTCGCCGGAGACGTCCACGGTGACCTTCTGCGACAGATCACCGTTGGCCACGGCCGTCGTCACCTGGGCGATGTTCCTCACCTGCCCGGTGAGGTTGCGGAACGCGGTGTTGACGGAGTCGGTGAGGTCCTTCCAGGTCCCCGCCGCGCCCGCCACCTGCGCCTGGCCGCCCAGCTCGCCCTCGACCCCGATCTCCCGCGCCACCCGCGTGACCTCGGCACCGAAGGACGACAGCTGGTCCACCATGCCGTTGACGGTGTTCTTCAGCTCCAGCATCTCGCCGGCCACGTCGACGGTGACCTTCTGCGACAGATCACCGCTCGCCACGGCCGTCGTCACCGTGGCGATGTCCCTCACCTGCGTGGTGAGGTTCCGGAACACCGTGTTGACGGAGTCGGTGAGGTCCTTCCAGGTGCCGGCCACCCCCGGCACGTTCGCCTGACCGCCCAGGCGGCCCTCGGCGCCGACCTCGTTGGCCACCCGCGTGACCTCGTCCGCGAAGATGCGCAGCGTCTCGGTCATCTGGTTGATCGTGTCCGCGAGCTGCGCGACCTCGCCACGCGCCGGAACAGTCACCTTCTGCGACAGATCGCCGTTGGCCACGGCGGTGGTGACCTGGGCGATCCCGCGCACCTGCGCCGTCAGATTGCCGGCCATCAGGTTCACCGAGTCGGTGAGTTCCTTCCACGTGCCGTCGACCCCCGGCACATGCGCCTGACCACCGAGGATGCCGTCCGTGCCCACCTCACGGGCCACCCGCGTCACCTCGGAGGAGAACGCGGAGAGCTGGTCCACCATCGTGTTGACGGTGTTCTTCAGCTCCAGCATCTCGCCGGCGACATGGACGGTCACCTTCCGCGACAGATCGCCCTTGGCCACCGCCGTGGTGACCAGTGCGATGTCCCGCACCTGCGCCGTCAGCCGGGACGCCATGGTGTTGACGGAGTCCGTCAGGTCCTTCCACGACCCGGACAGACCGCGCACCCTGGCCTGACCGCCCAGCTTGCCCTCCGTGCCCACCTCGCTGGCCACCCGCGTGACCTCGTCGGTGAACGTCGACAACTGGTCGACCAGGTTGTTGACGGTCCGCCCGACCTTCAGGAACTCACCGCGCAGCGGATGCCCGGCCCCCTCCGGCGCCTGCGAGCGCAGCTCCATGCGCGGCGACAGATCGCCCTCGGCGACCGCGGTGAGGACCCGGCCGACCTCCGAGACCGGCCGTACGAGATCGTCGACGAGCGCGTTGGAGTGCTCGATCGCGGTCGCCCAGGAGCCTTCGCAGGCGCCCGTCTCCAGCCGCTCGGTGAGCTTTCCCTCACGCCCCACCATGCGCCGCACCCGCGACAACTCGCCCGTCAGATGCAGATTGCGTTCGGCGACCTCGTTGAAGACGGCGGCGATCTCGGACATCACGCCGTCCCCGGACACCGTGAGCCGCCTGCGGAAATTGCCGTCGCGCATCGACACCAGAGCGGCCAGCAGTCGGTTCAGGGAAGCCGTGTCCACCTCGGTGGTCCCGTTGTGCGCCGCGCGCCGGTTCTTCGGGGACTGTCCGCCTTTCGCGCGCGGCTTCGTGTCCCGCGTCGCTGCGCCAGACTCCACTGTGTCCCTCCCGCAGGGGTCGACCGTTACCGCTGTGCTGCGGTACGCCGGCTCGGCGTACCGGTTACTACTGCGTATTCGTGTCCGATGTAATCAGCCCGCAGGTAGAGCCGCCGCTCTGGGTGCAGAGAGCACACTCCGCCCGCCCGGACCTTCACCAGAAGCCTGCCCAGTGTTTCACCATGCCGCACCGGGTGCGTCGGCCCATGACCGTAACTCAGGACGGACATCCCGCGTTGTGCAGCCGGGCAGGGCTTGTCCTTTGCCGGGCTCCGGTCCAGCGAGAAGCGGGTCTTCGGGCCAAGCGGAGTCACAACAGTTCGGCAGCTTCGTCGAAGCTCATGGGCCGACCTGTGACGCGAGATGCGTCACCTCGGTGTTCAGGGATGTCCCTCGTGGGGATACCCCTGAACACCGAGCCAACGACCCTACTACCCTGTAACGGTCGAACAGGGGAATCGGGCCTGGGAGGCAGGGGACGCCGACACATGGGGAGTTCTGTGATCACCGCGCGCGCGGCCGCCAGTTTCGATCCTCTGGGCCGATCGGTCGCGACCGCCCGGTCCTTCGTCCGCGACACCCTTCAGGGGTGGGGCTTCGGCGACATCGTCGACGACGCGGTGGTCCTCACGAGCGAACTGGTCACCAACGCCGTCGTCCACGCGGGAACAGCCGCCGACGTGCTGTGCCTGCGCAGCGACGACGGAGTGCGCATCGAGGTGTCCGACCGCTACCCCGAGCGCGAGCTCCCGGTGCAGAGCTCGGCGGTCAACATGGGCAGTCCCGACCGCGAGGGCGGCCGCGGCTTGCAACTGTGCGCGGCCCTGGCCGGCCGCTGGGGCGTGGAGTACACGCCGACGCACAAGAAGGTCTGGTTCCAACTCGACATGCCCGAGCGCCCGGTCGGCACCCGCACCGCCGGCCCCTGCCTGCCCGCCGACCTCCTCCCGCTCGCCGACGGCCGGGTCCGCGTGGCCGTCGTCCAGATCGAACGCGGCGGCTCCGTCACCGCCTGGAACGAGGACGCCGAGGAACTGTTCGGCTACGCCGCCAAGCAGGTCGTCGGCAAGCCGCTCACCGACCTCGCCGCCTGGCCCCACACCCCCGGCACCAGCACCGGCGTCGCCGAGGCGCTCCAACTCTCCCGCTGGGAAGGCAGCTACGGCATCCGCGGCGCCCACGGCCGCGTCATCCCCGTCTACGCCTCCCACCTCCGCGTCCGCGACACCGACGGCGAGCCCTCCACGGTCTGCCTCCTCGTGCGCGACCACGAACGGGCCGTGCTCCAGACCCCGTTGCGCCTCCCGGCGACCTCCGACACGGGCAGCGCCCCCGAGGGCTCCGGCGCCGACCCCTTCGAGGTCTTCATCGGCTCCCCCGCCCCCGACGACCTCGACGGCCTGCTGCAGCGCACCGTGGAACGCGCCCGCGACATGCTCGACGGTGACGCCGCCTTCCTCCTGCTGGCCACCGACGACGAAACGGAGCTGGAGGTCCGCGCCTCCACCGGCCTGCCCTCCGCGCGTCAGCGTTTCGCCCGCGTCCCCGTCGAGGCGGGCCCCGGCCGCTACGGCTCCGCCCGGATGCCCGCCGTCCACGACGACCTCGCCGCCGTCCCGGGCGCCGTCCCCCTCCTCAACAGCACCGGCATGCGCTCGGTCGTCACCGTCCCGCTGAAGGTCGAGGGCCGCCTCACCGGCTCCCTCGGCGTCGCCGCGGAGGCACCCGGCCGGTACTCCAACGAGGAGGCGCTGCGCCTGCAGTTCGCCGCCGACCGCATCGCCCTGGCCGTCGAGTCGGCCCGCCTCGGCGAGCTGGAGCGGCTGCGCCGCGGCTCCCTCAGCTTCCTCGTCGAGGCCTCCGACCTGCTGGCCGGCACCCTGGACCGCGACCAGACGCTCGCCCTGATGGCCCAGATGACGGTCCCGACCCTGGCCACCTGGTGCGCCGTCTACACGATCGCCGACCAGGCCTCCGATCCCTACCTGTCCTACGTCCTGCACGAGGACGAGGAGCTGATCGACGGCATCAAGTCCCTGCTGTCCAAGATCGCTCCACCGGACCCGGTGCCCACCCCCGGAGCACGCGTGTGGTCCGCCCCCGGCGAGGCCGCCCACCAGGCGGCCCTGCGCAGCTCCATGCGCAGCCTCAGCCTGGGCGACAACTCGCACCACCAGATCGGTACGATCATCGGACCGACCCTCGCCACGGCCTCCGCGGTCGGCGGCGAGACGGTCGTCCTGCCACTGGTCGCCCGCAACCGCGTCATCGGCATGCTCACCCTCGGCAAGCCCACCGACGAGCACTTCCGCCAGGAGATCCTGGAACTGGCCGAGGACCTCAGCCGCAGGGCCGCCCTCGCTCTGGACAACGCCCGCCTGTACTCGGAGCGCACGGCCATCAGCCAGTCCCTCCAGCGCAGCCTCCTGCCGCCGGGGCTCCCCGACGTCGAGGGCGTGGAGGTCGACGTCATCTACCGCGCGGCCGGCGAGGGCAACGAGGTCGGCGGCGACTTCTACGACCTCTTCCCCATCCGTGACGGCGCCTACGGCTTCGCCATCGGCGACGTCTGCGGCACGGGCCCGGAGGCGGCCGCGGTGACCGGCCTGGCCCGGCACGCGCTCAGGCTGCTGGCCCGCGAGGGCTTCGGCGGTCCGGCGGTACTGGAGCGCCTGAACTCCGCGATCCTCGACGAGGGCGCCCGCAGCCGCTTCCTCACGCTCCTGTACGGCGAGCTGTGGCCGCAGGAGGACGGCAGCGCCCGGCTGAAGGTGGTCTGCGCCGGCCACCCGCTGCCGCTGCGCCTGCGCCAGGACGGCACGGTGGAGCCGGCCGCCGACCCGCAGCCGCTGCTCGGTGTGATGGAGGACCTGGAGCTGTACGAGCAGACGATCACGCTGGACCCGGGCGACGTGCTGCTGTGCGTCACGGACGGCGTCACCGAGCGCCGTGAGGGCTCCCGGATGCTGGGCGACGACGGTCTGGCGGACGTTCTCACCACCTGTACGGGCCTGACGGCCGGTGCGGTGGCGGCCCGCATCATGCGCGCCGTGGAGCGCTTCGCCTCGGACGCCCCGTCCGACGACATGGCGATCCTGGCGATGCGGGTGCCGGACCCCCAGCAGTAGGGAACCGCAGGGCATGAAAAAGGGCCTCACCCGAAGGGTGAGGCCCTTTCTGCCGGAGCCCCCAAACGGAATCGAACCGTTGACCTTCTCCTTACCATGGAGACGCTCTGCCGACTGAGCTATAGGGGCCGGTCGCCTTCTCGGAGTTTCCCCCGCGGCAACGGAATAGATCATACCCCGAACAGGGCCGTGCTCCCAACCGCGATCGGGCCGCCGAGCGCGTTGCAGACCGAGACGATCCGCTGCATCTCCCGGCGCGTCAACGAGGCGTCAACGGGCAGCGCCAGCGTCTCCTCGGCGGCCCGTTCGGTCTCCGGCAGGGACACGCACCGACGGTACTCCGGCAGCCGGTGCACGGGGGTCTTCACGGGCACCCGGCAGTCAACTCCCCGGGCGCGTATGGCGCGTGCGAAGGCGTCACGGTCGGGCCGGCCGTTCCCCGGCACCCGCACCACGTACTGCTGGTAGGTGTGCCCGTCCCCGCCGTCGGGCGTCCGCACACCCCGGAGCCTGGTGTCGAGATAGGCGGCACGCTCCCTGCGCTGCGCCGTCTCGTCGTACGGCACCTCGGACTCGCCCTGCTCAAGCACCAGCAGCCCGTGCCGCCGGCCCAGCGCGTGCAGTCGTTCCATGTCGGCGGACCGGCCGAAGCGGTGTACGACGACAACGGCCACCGTGCGCGCGGTCAGGGCCGGTTCGACGACGGAGGCGTCGAGGCAGTACGTCACCGGGTCTATGTCGGCGAACACCGGCAGGGCGCCCACCTGTGTCACGGCCTCGGCGACCTCCACGTTGCCGAACGCCGGCACGACGACCTCGTCACCGACTCCGACGCCGGCGGCCCTGAGCAGAGCAGCAATACCCATGAGGCGGATGCTGCTTGTGCAACATGAACTTCAAGTGACGGCAAACAAAAAAGGGTTGGACCCTGAACCGAAGTTCGGGGTCCAACCCTTTCAAAATTTGTTCGGCGGCGTCCTACTCTCCCACAGGGTCCCCCCTGCAGTACCATCGGCGCTGTGAGGCTTAGCTTCCGGGTTCGGAATGTAACCGGG